>DASUXX010000499.1:0-4640 GCA_036377755.1 Gemmatimonadaceae bacterium | reverse complement strand
GGATCCGACAGCGAATATGAGTACGCGAGCACGAACAATTCTGACGATGCAACGTCCGCGTGGATTTTTGGTGGCGGCGTTTATGTCCCGTTCGGCACGAGCAAGCAGTGGAAGCTGCACGTTGGTGGCCGCTACTTCTATGGTGGTGAAGCGACTTACCTGCGTGAAGGCGATATCATCGACAACGATGATGGCTCGGTGACGCTGCTGACGCGTCACAGTAAAACCGATCTCGTAACGTGGCAGGTTGGAGTGTCGTACACCTTCCCGCAGGCAGTTCGTCGCGGGCGTAGATAATCGTCAGATGGGTCAGAGCTCGAGGATATCTCAGGAAAAAGTTCTCCTTGGCAATACTGGCATGAGCTTCAGCGTCCATCGCGTTCAGGATGCTGGCTGCTTATGCCAGTATTGCCAAGAGGAACTTTTTCCTGAGATATCCTCGAGCTCTTATCGGAGAAACACTCACCTACACAGAGTATGCTTGCACTCATAGCAGCGGTCACGTTTGCGCAAACCTCGATCAATCTCCGCATCGGAGACAATCCAAAGGACAGCGCGCGCATCGAGCGCGAAAGACGACAGGATTCATTGCGTCTCCGCAATGAGATCTTGCGCGACTCGATCATCGCAGCTCGCGGGAAGACCGACATTCACGACGATTCCGTCGACAGAGCGCGCAGGCAGGCAAAGAAGATCAATCTCACCCCTGCGCTCCTGGCAAATGCATTCAAGAACGATGCAGCGCGCCAGCTTCTTACTGCGGCGCGTGAGGCGCGACTGAAGCAGGATTCGTCGATCACCGGCTACGACGCCACTACATATGAAAGAATGTCCGTCGGACTCGGCTTCAAGAGATTCGTGCGCGACAGACTATTGATGCGTGCCGAGCGTGCGACTCGCGTAATATGGTCGCGTGGTGGACCGGCATATGTAGAGGTGCTTGGAAAGCGCGCTGTTGCGCCAATGCTCGACGGGATTGGAGATGCCGACATCGATCTCGATGAAGCGGTGCCGCTGCCGTACTATCCGGGGCGTGAGACACTGTGGGTTGGATCGGGTCTCGCAAAAGCAGATGTCGAAGACAGTGAGATAATCCATCCGCTCGCTCGAGGAGCAGAAGCCTATTACACGTATGCGATCGGCGATTCAGTTTCGTTCCAGCTGCCAGGTGGAACGCGAATCAATCTTCGCGAGCTGGTTGTAAGACCTCGCGCTCCGAGTTGGAATGTGGCAGTCGGATCGCTGTGGTTCGATGTCGCCGATGCGCGGCTTGTTCGCGGAGTATTCCGCATGGCTGAGCCGATGGACATCTGGGCGATGGCTGAAGAGGATGACGACGATGATCCGCCGCCGGGCTGGGTCAAAGGCATGATCTCTCCGCTCAAGGCGCAGGTGAACGCGGTCATCATCGAGTACGGTTTGCACGAAGGGCGCTTCTGGATGCCGCGCATGCAGTCACTTGAAGGTTCGGCGCAAGCGGGTCCGATGAAAGTGCCGTTCAAGATGGAGCAGTCGTTCAAGTACGCAAGCGTGAACGGATCGCGGCCGGTTCCGATCCCTCAGATAAGTGTTGCCGATACTGCGACAGATTCCGCATCGCGTGCAGCGCGGATTGCACGTCGCAGAACAGATTGCAAGACAGGCACATCGTCGAGCCGCACGATTCGCAGCTGGGAAAACGGAATCCAGATGGTGGTGAAAACTCCGTGTGATACAGTTGCGCTCGCAAAATCATCTGAGCTTCCAAAATCAATCTACGATGCCGGCGAAGAGCTGTTCTCGAGTGCGGAAGCTGACGAGCTGATCTCACAGGCTCTTGCACTTGGTGCGCAGCCGGGATGGACTCCGCAGAAACCGATCTATACGTACGGCGTCTCGATGACGCGCTACAACAAGATCGAAGCTCTGTCGACCGGAATTGCTGCGCGGGCAAGTCTGGGTCAGGGATACACTGCGTCGGGATCTGCGCGGATTGGAATCGGCGACTGGCAGCCGAATGGCGAGCTTGGAATTGCAAGATCGAATGGGCGCAACACGATAAAGCTGAATGCATATCGCCGGCTTTCATCGGCCAGCGACTGGACCGATCCATTCTCGTTCAGTGCATCACTGTCTGCAGTTTTGTTCGGACGCGATGAAGGGTTCTACTATCGCACCGCGGGTATCGAGCTCGCAGGAACGCCAGATGATTCAGCGACAACGACGTGGCGTTTGTTCGCCGAGAATCACACTGATGCCGAAAAGAAGACCAACTTCTCAATTGCGAAGTCGCTTGGCGCTGATGGGTTCGAGGATAACATCGACGCCGAGCATGGCAATATCGTCGGGCTTCAGGCGGAACGTCATGTGTCGTACGGATTGAATCCGCACGCATTCAGATTCTTTGGATCAGCTCGTGTTGAAGGTGCTGCCGGATCATTCAAGTACGGTCGCGGAATGATCGACGCGACGATGTCGCGGGGATTGTTCAAGGGAATCGATGCCGCCGTGACAGTTGGAGCAGGAAGCACTGTCGGCGATGTTCCCCTCCAGCGTTTCTGGTACCTCGGCGGAAGTCAGACGGTGCGCGGCCAGACAGCAGGCACTCAGTTCGGCGATGGTTTCTGGATGGGACGCATCGAGCTCGGCTCCGACGATGTTGGATTCCGCCCGGTTGTGTTCTACGATGCGGGCTGGGCCGGTGATCGGCGCGACTTCAAGAAGGGCCGCCCTATGAGCGGTGCCGGTGTTGGTGCGTCGATCATGGATGGGTTGATAAGGTTCGATGTCGCCCGCGGCATCTGGCCGGAGAAGAAGATCCGCGCGAATCTCTATGTAGAAGCTCGGTTCTAGGAATGAAAGTGGTGGGTGTGGTTGAGAAGTTCTCCTTGGCAATTCTGGCATAAGCGTCGAGGTTCTTCGGTTCGGAACGTGGCTGAATGCTTATGCCAGAATTGCCAAGAGGAACTTCTCAACCACACCCACCACTTTCTGTAGCCATTATCTTTCCGGCCATGCCCGGCCGACCATACGTATTGGAAGAAACAGCGTGGAAAATCGTAAAAGCGACTCAGTATGAAGTCGCCATCTTGCCGTGGGGAGCCACGGAAGCGCACAACTACCATCTTCCGTACGGCACCGATAATTACGAAGCGAAGTACGTTGCAGTTGAATCGGCGCGAAAGGCGTGGGAGCGGGACGCGCGAGTAGTAGTGCTTCCCACTGTTCCATTCGGTGTGAATACCGGCCAGCTCGACATTCCTCTCACGATCAACATGAACCCGAGCACGCAGGCAATGGTGCTTGGTGATATTGTCGATTCGCTGGACGCGCAGGGGATCAGCAAGCTCGTGATCATCAACAGCCACGGCGGCAATGATTTCCGTCAGATGATCCGCGAGCTGCAATCGTCGAGCGACGTCTTCATCGCAACGGTGAACTGGTGGAGCTGCGTCGACGTAAAATCGTTCTACGATGTTCCGGGTGATCATGCAGGCGAGCTCGAGACCAGCGTGATGATGGAGATCACACCTGAACTCGTGCTTCCATTGTCAGATGCAGGAAAGGGCACTGCAAGAAAATTCCAGATTCCCGCATTGAAACAGGGAACTGCATGGGCGCCGCGCTCATGGACAAAAGTCACAGATGACACAGGCGTAGGTGATCCGTCTGCTGCAACGCGCGAGAAAGGCGTTCGCCATCTCGATGCTGTGACGACTGCAATCGCAGACTTTCTCGTCGATCTCTCGGAAGCGGATTCGCCCGACAGCTACGAGTAAATGCGCGTAGACATTCTCGCTAATGAAAAGGCGAGTTACCTCCAGCCGATGGCGGAGGGGCTCGTCAGAATGCTCGAGCAGGTTGGAGCTGAGGCAAGGCTGCATCTGGATGGTCTGTCGCATCTCATGCGCGCGCTGTCGATTGATTTTTCAACTCCGCGCTCGTTCGTCGGGTCGACAACCAAGCTGCTCGGCAACAAGAGAGAGTTTTCAGGATTTCTGGATCGACTACGCGGAACCGATTGCATCGTGATCGTATCGGCTCCGCCCGGTGCATTCTCGAAATCGCTTTATCCCAACATCGAAGTCCTGCGGGATCTGATGCCGAAGACGCCGATCGTGAATTACGATCTGCATTATCTCCCGATGCTGTACAGCTGGGCGAAGGTCATTCTTCGCGACGAGGAGACAAAGCTTGGCCCGCAGCATCTTCAATTCTTCAAGAAGGGAAAGTTCGGCCTCGAGAGATACGACTGGTATCTCATGGTATCGGTGGGAAGTCACACAGTTCTGCCCCCCGGTGAGCATCCCTACTCGCTGATCGGAATGAATCTCGACGACGGCTCGCTTTATCCTGAACAGAATGGCGAATTCACTTCGCTCGTCGATTTCGATGTTACGGATTTCGATTATCCGGAAAAGCGCGCTGTTCAGATGGAAGGCATCCGGCGATCAGGTGTGAAATATCAGAAGCTCGAAGGCAGGTATCCGAGATCCGAGATTCGCGCGATCTATCGCAAGGCTGGCGCGTTCTTCATGTCACGATCGGAAGCGTTTGGGCTTCCCATCAGTGAAGTGCAGGCATGCGGGTCGAAGGTTTTTCTCCCAGATCCGCACTGGGCTGCGAACCACTGGCTTGGCGACAATTTCTACATCAAGCGT
>DASUXX010000498.1:0-5832 GCA_036377755.1 Gemmatimonadaceae bacterium | reverse complement strand
GCATTCGTCCGCGATACAACGCGGTCAGCAAGAGCGGCAGGTCGCTGTTCGCTACAGCTGGCTACGGATATGACGATCGCGATGGCGGCACTGTCGCACGTGAAAGCGGATTCAATCGAGTACCGTTCCGCGAGGGGCTGCGAAGTGATCGCGCAGATGTTGGTGCAACGGCGGAGATTCCACTTAAGAGTGGAAAGATCGCGACGCGATTCGCTCTTTCGTCAAACTGGCGTGAGCGGGAGTTCGGTGTGGGACCTGTCGAGCGCGATCGCACATCGACTGGATTCCTCGAAGTTACGCGATCGTTCGTGAGTGAGCCCGGAACCACCGTACTGGGAGCTGCACTGCAAGCAGATGTATTCAAGAACGAGCTGAACGATCAATTCGATCGTCGATGGCTTACACCTGCGCTCTTTGCAACGAGTGAGAGAAACCTTGGACCATTGATTGTTTCCGCGAGCGTGCGCGGCGATGTACATCAAGACGCGGGCACTCAGTTGACTGAGCGCCTTGCCGTTCTGATCAAACCGCGTGAACAGTGGTCGATCCGAGGCAGTGTGGGGACTGGATTCGCTGCAGCGACTGCAACTACTGAAGAAACCGAAGCGATCGGATTGCGTGCTGTTCGACGCGCAGCTGATATGAAGGCGGAGAAGAGTCGCGCTGCGATGATCGACATAAATGGTGAGGTCGCCGGCGCTGAGATTCTCATTACGGGTTACGCTTCACGTATCGACAATGCTCTTCAAATGCGCGATGCGACCGACGGAAGTGGAATCGCATTTCTTCAGAACGCTCGCGGCAGCACGCGCATCAGTGGTGTGGAGGCGCTGAGTGTGTGGCGATTCAAAGGGGGAAAGTTCATCGGATCGTACGGGTACTCGTACGGAACGCGGCCTGATGCGGAGACTGGCGGTCGCGAGATAATGCCATTGATAACACGACATCGGATTGGTGGAGACCTGATGCTCGAGCGACCCGGCGTATATCGCGCGGGAATCGAGGGCATGTGGTACGGACCACAGGCTCTCGATGACAATCCGTATCGCAGCAGGTCGAAGCCCTACACGTACGTGATGGCAATCGCTGCACGACAGATCGGCGCGTTCGAGCTTGTCGCGAATTTTGAGAATCTTCTCAACGTGCGGCAGACCGATACTGATCCTCTTGTTCGCCCTTGGCCAACTCCTGCCGGCCGTTGGACGACGGACGTCTGGGCGCCGCTCGAAGGATTTATGGCGAACGTCGCAGTCCGTTACCGCTGGCAGTAGTCAAGGTCGGGTGGTTGGGTTAGCCTGACGTAGCCTAGGCTAATCACAAATATTCAAGCAAACAAACAAAATGCTTGCGCCCTGTAACAGAAATGTTATGGTGTAGGCCTCTATTTATAAACGTTTCTTTAATAACGTTTCTCTCGTAAAGGGCACCCCGGTCGTGAGGCCGGCTCGCAAAGCTGCGGATCTCTCGAGATGGCCGAGCTGCCGGAGAATTCCGGAGGCAACATGGGCGTCATCGTTCGTTCGATTCGCCGCTCGAGTGCTACTGCTCTCGGGCTTTGCGCAGCGTTCATCCTCGCGAGCTGCGGAGAAGAAGTAATCGCGCCATCGGCTGAGAACTATTCGCCCGGCGTTCCCCTCGCCGCCCTGAGCTCCGAGTTCGATCAGTACCAGTTCCTCGGATTTGTCCCTGACGATCAGGGAGCCAACGACACTCCTGCGCAGTCAGACCTCAACGCATTCACTCGCGCGGACAACGTGTCCGGGAAAATCGCGGTGAAGTGGGTGTGGGACGACGTCAACTCATGGACCGGATCAGGACAGACGGGTGATGCATGCGCGCTGTTCGATACGACTCCGTCGAATGCAAACAAGGGAAAGGGCATGGCGGACTTCGCGGTCTGCGTTCGAATCACCAATCCGAACGGCGATGCTTCAGTAGTGACGCAGCTCGCTGCGCCTGCTTCGCCACTCCTGTATAGCTGCGGCGACAGCAAGTCAGAGCGCTGCGCATCACCAGTGAAGTCGCTTCCCGCAGGCTCGATCAAGTGCGAAGTGGAAAAGGTCAGTGGCGAGGGATTTTTTGCAGCAGGTGATGACAGTGCAGACGTAATCGCAGCGTGTTCCATTCCGCTCTCGGCAATTTCTACAACATCAAGCCCGAATCTCCTCAACGTGTGCTCGTTCCCGTCGGGCTCACCCAACAGCAATCCATTCGATTGCGTCGTCACTCCAGGTGCCGGCTTCTTCATGATCAAGAAGATCACCTCGCCGCAGAACAGCGGAGAGACGTTCTCATTCACGATCAGCCCGGCGCCCGCAGGTGGTGCATCACACAGTCTCACTGATAACACTACGGGAGTAGAGCAGACTTCGCTGATCTCTGCTGTGGCGGGAACCAAGTCTTATCGCGTTGCAGAATCGTCGATCCCTTCAACGTGGACACTCGATGCAGCAAGCTGCGCATTCGATCGAACAGGATCACCCGCAACGGGAACGAAGACAGGATCAGCAGTAGACAGTGTGAGCATCGAATCCGGTGAGACTACTGTCTGCACATTCACGAACAGCCAGGTTCCAGGAACAATCGAAGTGAAGAAGATCTGGTCTGGTACAGGTGGACAAACAACTCTCAAGATCGGAACTACCGCGGGCGGTGGCGAGATTGCGAGTCAGCTCACTGGAAGTGCTGGTGCAACTCCTCTTACCACCGGCGTAAAGAACGCCGCCGTTGGTACCTACTATGTGTCGGAGTCTGGTGGACTGGATGATTACTCATCACAACTGGCGTGCACCAACAAGGGTACGTCGTTCACACCCGGTGCGAGCAACTCGATAACGGTTGCGAGTGGCGATGTCGTCGTGTGCACGTTCACTAACACGAGAAACCAGGGCTCGATCGAATTGACGAAAGTGTGGTCCGGGACACCCGGCCAGACGACACTCAAGATCGGCACATCGGCGGGCGGCTCGCAGATCTCGAGTGTTCTCACAGGAGCAGCTGGCGCATCACCACTCACCACTGGTGCGCAGACGGTAAACACCGGGACATACTATGTAACGGAAGCCGGCGGGCTCGACAATTATTCCCAGCAGCTCGCTTGCACGAGTAACGGTGATCCGATCACACCAGGTGCGAGCAATTCAGTCACCGTTGCCAGGAATGCAGTAGTAGTCTGCACATTCACGAATACTCGCGCGCAGGGATCGATCGAGCTCAAGAAGACGTGGTCAGGGCCGGGCGGTCAGACCACGCTCAAGATTGGAACGACAACCGGCGGCTCGGAAATAGCGAGCCAGCAGACTGGCGCAGCCGGTGCAGCACCACTAAGCACCGGAGCCCAGGGTGTGAATACCGGAACGTATTACGTCTCCGAAAGCGGCGGCCTCGCTGCGTACACCTCGTCGCTCGCATGCACGAGCAACGCAAATTCAATCACACCGGGTGCAGGTAATTCCGTGTCCGTAGGTTCCGGTGCAACGGTTGTCTGCACATTCACGAACACCGCAGTCACTCCGACGATCACCGTCGTGAAGACGGCGGGATCTTCAACCGTTCCTGAAACTGGCGGAAGTGTCACCTATTCCGTGGTTGTGAGGAATACATCGCCGATTCCCGTGACCCTCACGAGTCTCAACGACGACAAATTCGGCGATCTTGCCGGAAAGGGCACATGTGACGGAACGGGTAACAAATTCGGCAGCATTGCAGTAAGCGGCACGTATTCCTGTTCCTTCTCAGGCACGCTTGCAGCGAGTAACGCAGGACAGGCGCACGTCAACGAAGTCACAGCGTCCGCATCGAGTGATGTCGGCACTGCGACGGCAACGGATACCGCGAGAGTCGTGTATTCCGATGTTCTGCCGGACATCAGCGTCGTCAAATCGGCAGACTTCGTCAGCATCGCCGCGGTAGGCGGTGATTCAGTCAGCGGCTTCAACGCGGATGTGAGGTTTGCGCGTGGCGGCGGTGGTGGCAGCGGCGGAGCAGTCTTCGCAAATGATGTCTGCGACGATAAGGGCGCCAACGATATCAACTCCGCTCAGAGCGACCTGAACTGTTTCAGCCGCGCTGACAATCTCGCGGGACGCATTGGTCTGCGATGGACATGGGATGCCGTCGCGCAGTGGACTGGATCTGGCCAGACGGGCGACGCATGCGCGTTGCTCGATACCGATAACAACGGCTCGGCGAACTTTGCCTTCTGCGTTCGAATCACTAATCCAAATGGTGATCCGGGTGTAATCGCGCAGGTCACGCCGGGATCGCCAGTTCTCTATAAGTGTAAGGACAGCTCCGCCGAGCGTTGCGCATCGCCGAATTCGATTCAGGCAATCACTAACAGCACCTGCAGCGTGGAGAAGGTCGGCAACAGGATGGCTGGTGGTGAAGACGATGGCGACATCGAAGCAACATGCGACGTCAGGCTCACCGACCTCGGCAACAATGTAGTAATTGCGAACGTCGACCTCTTGAATGTGTGCTCCTTCCCGTCGGGATCACCAGGAAGTAACGCGTTCGATTGCGTCATATCTCCGGCGGCTGGCTTGCTGGTGATCGCTGACTCGACGACATCGGTTTCGAATGCATACTTCGCATTTACACTGCGTAATGCAGACAATACCGCAAGCGCCGCTGCTACAAACGGCGACGATAAGTGGGAAGTGCAGGCGCGCGGTACGTCGGCCGGCCTCCCGCTTCTGCCTGGAGACTATTCGCTCGTTCAACAGGTCCCGACGAACTGGACGCTTGGCTCGATTATCTGCAAGCGGGATGGACAGACTGTGGGCGGCGCGAGCAACATTGGTCAACTCACGAAGCTGGCGATACCCATCGTCTCAGGTTCGACGACCACCTGCACATTCGTGAACAGTCTTACTGCATCGCAGACAGTGACATTCACCGTCGTAGTGACCAATAACAGTCTCGAGGCGGCAACTCTGGATTCTCTTGCCGATACCGAGAACCCCGATGATGCGACGCCCACGTATGCAACGCTGCATAACGTCGGCACCTGCGCTACAGGCGGCAGCATCGCTGGTAACGGTGGGACCTACACCTGCTCCTTCACGCGTACGGTTTCAGGAACTCCGGGCACAACCCACAAGGACAAAGTCCGCGCGACAGGAAAGGATAACGAAAACAACAAGGATACGAAGTTCTCGAACAAGATCACCGTAACTATCAATTAGCGGGGACTAAAAAAACGAGTCGCCAGATCCTGGCGACTCTTTTTTTTTTTGCTCCTAGTTCCCTCTACTCCAGGGAGGCGTGACGTTATTGCTTCGAGCATAGGCGATGAGCTGCCCCAGATGCTCATGCAGGTGCGTCACCGTCGAAACCATCGCTCGCTGGCGGCTCCAGTCCTGGCCGAAGAACTTGATGCTCTCACCAAGATTGCTCTCGTTGGTGAGCCCCATCGCTTCGTGCAGATGTTTGAAGGATACATCGAGCTCTGAGATTATCTGCGCTTTCGTGAGGTTTCTTTTTTCGAATGCTGCGAGCTTGGAGAAATCCGTTCCGTTTATGTCGATTCCCGCTGGAACGGGCTTTCCCATCGAGATCGGAATGAAATAGTTGTCGGTTGCGATATGCAGGAGAACTTCGCTAATCGACCGAGCTCCTGGCGGGCGCCACGAATAGGCTGATTCGGGAATGGCATTCGCCAGATCGATGAACTTCTTCTGAACTTCATTCACGTCACGGTGCATGTCACCCATCAACCCCTGCGCAGATGCAGTCGTTGCGGTGACGATCGACAACATCAATGCAAGTGCGCGAGCTCTCATACAACCTCCAGGGAATGAGGTTCGCTAGCGACCGCCGCTAGCGAAA
>DASUXX010000497.1:0-3905 GCA_036377755.1 Gemmatimonadaceae bacterium | reverse complement strand
CGCCACATGGTGAAGGGCGCGGATCGCACGGCGTTTTTTCTGTCGAGCAGAGGGAAGCGCATTTCGCTCACAGCCATTCAGAGTGCCGTCACCGGGTTTCTGGACCGGATCGACGAAGATGCGGGGCTCTCGACGCACTCGCTGAGGCATACTTTCGCGACGCATCTGCTCGACGCTGGTGCCGATCTGCGCGCGGTCCAGGAGCTTCTTGGCCATTCATCTATTTCGACAACGCAGATTTACACGCATACTAGTGTCGAGCGGCTCAAGGAAGTCTATCGCAAGGCGCACCCGCGAGCCGAATAGATCTGAAGCGCGGTTTCAGTCGTAGTCATTAGCAGCAACAATCTCAATGGCTAAAACTCGACATCACTGGATAGTAAGACTCACACACTGGGTGAACGTCGTCGCTCTCACGATCATGGTGGGAAGCGGGCTTCGCATTTTCAACGCTTATCCGCGCTTTGCCCGCAAAGGCGACACATTCTGCTGCTGGCCGTGGGAAGGTCATCCAATTCCGCCTAAGCTCACGTTCGGCGCCTGGCTTGGCGGAGCGAGACACTGGCACTTCGCGATGATGTGGCTGCTCGTTGTGAATGGCCTCATCTATCTCGGCTTTGTCTATCTGCACGGTGAATGGCGCGACCTCGTTCCCCGACGCGGATATTTTCGCGACGCGTGGGAGATGATGAGGTTCTACCTCTTCGCCCGCCGTGAGCATCCGGTGCAGGGAAAGCACAACGCACTCCAACGTGGGACGTATTTCATTCTGCCGTGGGTCGGGCTGCTCGCGGTGCTTACGGGAATCGCAATCTGGAAACCTGTTCAGCTCGCTCCTCTCACAGATTTATTCGGCGGTTACGTCTGGGCCCGCTACTGGCACTTTATCTCGATGGTCATTCTCGTCGCGCTGAGCTTCATTCACATCTTCATGGTGTTCACCGTCGATCCGTACTCGCTGAGGTCCATCATCACTGGTGGGTACAATCCGGAGAACAGTCCCGAGGCCAGGAACGCGCGCCCGTTCATCAACCTGCTCCCGAATCGCTTCCGAAAAACGGAGAATGAAGCATGACGATGGATCGCCGTCGCTTCATTACGATCTCGGGATCTTCGGTTGCGGCGGCAATCCTGGCGTCATGCAATTCGCGCGGTCCCAAAGCAGCGGACAAGCTGCTCAAATACGCTGAGCGCAAGAATGAAGGTCTCGAGCGTGCGCTGTTCCGTCACACATCGATGGACGCGACAATAAGGGGTGCCGAGCCTGCAGGAAATGCGCTGCCAAGTTATTTCGTGTCGCGGACGGTTCCCGTTTGGGTGGATGCTGTGAACGGACCGTGGGCTCTCGAGATCGGCGGAATGGTCGACCGCCCGCTCAGCCTGTCATTACAGCAACTGATGGATCTGCCGCGCACGCATACGCGTGTGAATCACTACTGCGTCGAAGGGTGGACCGCGGTCGAACAGTGGACTGGTGTGCGGCTTAGTGAGCTCGCAAAATTTGTCGGCGCTCATCGCGAGGCGAAGTACGTCGACTTCGAATCATTCGACGACGGCTATCACGAAAGCTGGGACATCGAAAGCGCCATGCACCCGCAGACCGTCGTGGCATATGGACTCGACGGTCACCTGCTAGGTCCTGCGCACGGCGCACCGGCGCGCGTGTTCTCTCCAGTGAAGCTTGGATACAAGAACACGAAGTACCTGACCCGCATCATGTTCCTCCCTCAGAGGACGGGAGGGTACTGGAGTGATAGAGGGTACGAGTGGTACGGAGGTGTATAGCGGGTTGTGGGTTTTCCAGGTTGTGATGTCATGGGTCGTGTGTCATCGGTCACGTGTAACCCACGACCGATTACACATGACCCCTGACCTCAGGACCTCAACAAACCCAAAACCCCTTACCTGATCCTTAGCTTCAGGTGCGGAGGCTCCGGCATCGATTCATCCGATGAACCTCTCCGCGCCGCTCCCCTGAAAGTCAGAACTTCCCGCAGGTAAGCCCGGTTCATCACGGCGCCGACGATCACGAGCGCCACGCCCACCATCACTACTATTGTAGTCCAGCGCCACACCTCGTTACCGATCATCGACACACCGAGGCACGCGATGCCGAGGCCGACGAACCACTGGCCAACCGTGTCTCTCTCAGCGCGCTGCCGACGACGTCGCTCGCGAAACGGACGTATCGATTCTGGAAAAGCCGCGTCGTAAATAATTCCCGCTGCGACGAGCACAATCAGCACTCCAAGAATCACCGGGATAAGCTCCAACCTCATAAGGTCACCCCTGTTAATATTGTCTTCATGGACAGCCTTCCACGCGTTCGCTCCACCACCATCCTCGGCGTGCGCCGCGGCGATAAAGTCGCCCTCGGTGGCGACGGCCAGGTTTCGGTTGGCGAAACGATCATGAAGTCAAATGCGCAAAAGGTCCGTGCCCTTGCAGGAGGCAAATTGCTGGCCGGATTTGCGGGCGCCGCAGCCGATGCTTTCACTCTTTTCGAGAAATTCGAAGAGAAGCTGAAAAGGCACCCGGGAAACCTTTCTAAAGCCGCTGTAGAGCTGGCTAAGGACTGGAGAAGTGACCGGGTGCTACGCAGACTCGAGGCCCTTCTCGCCGTAACCGACGCCGAACGCGGGTTCATAATCTCCGGAACTGGCGACATCATCGAGCCAGATGACGGCATCCTCGCAATTGGATCGGGTGGTTCGTATGCGCTCGCCGCAGCGCGCGCGCTTTTGCAGAACACAGACCTGCCGCCGCGCGACATCGTTCAGCGCGGATTGACCATCGCCGCTGATATCTGCGTTTACACGAACGACAACATCACAGTACTGGAACCAACAGCTTGACCTCCCCCAGGACGCAAAGCGCGCTCGCACGGCTTGCTGATCTCACACCGAAAAGCATCGTTGCAGAGCTCGATCGTTATATAGTCGGACAGGCGGATGCAAAAAAATCCGTTGCAATCGCGCTGCGCAATCGCTGGAGAAGACAGCGCGCGCCTGAAGCAATCCGCGAAGAGATTTCGCCGAACAACATCATCCTCGTCGGTCCGACTGGTGTCGGCAAGACGGAGATTGCACGCCGGCTCGCGAAGCTTGCCGGCGCTCCATTTATCAAGGTCGAAGCATCGAAGTTCACCGAGGTTGGATATGTCGGCCGCGATGTAGAATCGATGGTGCGCGATCTTGTCGAGAGCGCAATCAACATGGTGCGGTCCGAGCGCGAGTCTGAAGTAGAGGATCTCGCGCACGATCGTGTCGATGAAAGACTTCTCGATCTTCTCCTTCCTGTTCCCGCCGGCAAGAAGGAAACAGCTCCGCAGGCAGCAAGCACGGGCGAGTCTCCGATTTTTCTCGTTTCATCGAGCGGCAACGTGTCGCCCGAAATGGATGTCGAGCAGGAGCGTTACAAGCGGACACGTGACAAGCTCAAGCAGTTGCTGATCGACGGGCAGCTCGAAGGACGGGAAGTCGAAGTCGAAGTCTCCGCACATTCGCCGGTGATGTTCGACATGATGGTGCCGCAGGGCGCGCCTGAGGGAATGGAGAACATCTCCGATATGCTTCAGGAGATGATGCCCAAGCGCACCAAAAAGCGCACAGTAAAAGTCTCCGAGGCGCGCAGAATTCTCCTCGAGCAGGAGCTCGACAAGCTCATCGATACCGAGGAGATCACCGCTGATGCACTCGAGCGTGTCGAGCAGATGGGAATCATCTTCCTCGATGAGATCGACAAGATCGCAGGCGAGCGCGGAGCTGGCGGCGGTCCCGACGTTTCACGCGAAGGAGTGCAGCGCGATCTGCTTCCGATTGTCGAAGGGTCGAACGTGCAGACAAAGTATGGAATGGTGAAAACGGATCACGTGCTCTTCGTTGCTGCCGGTGCATTTCACGTAT
>DASUXX010000496.1:0-11705 GCA_036377755.1 Gemmatimonadaceae bacterium | reverse complement strand
GTCCAAAATCGAGCCGGCCCTTCGTGACGGGCACGATCACTTCATGCCCAACCGTAAGTGATCGAAGATGAGCAGCCGCGTTGTCCTCGCCCGTTCCAGTATTGTGCCGATAGTCATCGGGAGACCAGGGAGCGATACGATTCTCCAGCCAGTCGAGTATGTCCTTCCACAATCCGCTCTCATGATCGTTCACGAACACCGAAGCAGAGATGTGCATTGCTGAAACGAGAACAAACCCTTCGGTAATTCCTGCCTCTGCACGGCACTTCTCGACCTCATCAGTTATGTCGATGATCTCCTGCCGCTTCTTTGTATTGAACGTGAGATACGTCGTGTGAGCTTTCACGACTTCGCACTCGTCTCCGGAATTAGCGCCGCATGCCACGAATCAGCAGCGCGCGAGCGGAATCGCGACTGCCATTCTTCGAGACTCGTGATCGACAGGTCGAAGACTTCAGTATCGCCGCTGATCTCGCCCTTCGCTGCACGCTCGCTGAACTCGTCGCGGGTCACTGACTGAATATTTCCATCACGGTCGCGATAGTAGACAAGACCGCTCGTCACTATGTGTGCACCGAGTGACGGCTCGATTGACTTGAGAGTGCGGAACAATCCGTCGATTGAACATCCCGATGCACCTTCTTTCGTGCTGTCGACTCCAATCGTCAGAAACCGGCCATCATCCCATCGTCGTGCGTTGTGCAGCGGCACGCCATGCGCTGCCCACCGCGCAAGAAACTCGTCGACTGAATCGAGAAGCTTCTTCTCGGCATCAGGACTCAATTCCCCATCGGACCCATAAATCCAGATTCGCGAGGAAGCTGGAAGACTTTCAAAATCCACGATTGGCATTTCTTCTCCTTATTTTGGCAGCTCGAGAACGCGCCACAT
The DNA here is from genome assembly GCA_036377755.1 of Gemmatimonadaceae bacterium. Taxonomy (GTDB): domain Bacteria; phylum Gemmatimonadota; class Gemmatimonadetes; order Gemmatimonadales; family Gemmatimonadaceae; genus UBA4720. Next base: position 10,814 of record DASUXX010000496.1, on the reverse strand, counting down.
GTACCATGACGCCACGGTTCTGTAAGGCGCCCACTTTGCTCCGCGTCGCAGAACCTGCGCCGGAGTCGGCAGCTTTCTGAGTTTGTACGCGCGCTGGATTCCTTTCTGTACGCCGAGGTCGGCTTCCGGCAGAACGTCGGGACGTCCCAGCCGGAACATCAGGAACATCTGCGCGCTCCATTTTCCAATTCCCTTCACTTGTGTGAGCGCAGCGATGATCTCTTCATCGCTCAGCTCATGCAGCGAATCCACCGGCAGTGAGCCATCGAGCACGTGCTCGGCGAGATTTCTAACATAATTCGCTTTTGCGTTCGACAGTCCCGCGGCCCGGAACTTCTCGTGTGATGTCGATACGATGCGCTCGGGCGCGCCGGCCCCATCGCCGATCAGCTCGAGCACTCGTCCGTGAATAGTCGCCGCAGCCTTTCCTGACAGTTGTTGATATACGATCGATCTCAGCAGCGCATCGAAGTGCGTCCATTCGGCACGTGGCGCGAGCGTGCATTTGCCGACTGCATCGATAACGTCAGCCATGACAGGATCGACTCGCTTGAGATGATTGACCGCCTTGCGATGCTGTGCCCCGCTCATTGATCGTCGCTGATGAGGTTCGCGCTTTGAGCGACGGACCGAACGAATGTGACGGTGTCGTAGCTGTCCTGTATTGCGAAGATGCCTCTCATCCTGTTGGCCTCGACCAGTCCGCCTTCGAACCTGCCTGCGCCGACGACCTCGATCTCGACCTGGGACACCGTGTTTCTCCCAATGAGGTTACCGTTTGCTCCGAGGCCATCGACATCTTTCGCCGTCCATGTTCCGCTGACGATCCCGTTCGGCTCCTGGACGATCATCATGTTGATCGAGTTGAGCGTGAAAACCCGGCTCTTCGACGTCCACGTTCCGGCAAGGCTCGTCTTCGCCGGGTCCGTTGGCTCAGGCCCGCACGCGGCTAGTGGGGCGATCAGCAGGAATGCTGCAATTAGTCTCATATTGATATTATATCGGTGCCCGCGTCTGAAGTCTGACGACTGGTGTCTCGTTTTTTCCCGAAGCCAACGAAAGCTACCAGAGACTCCAGCCGAAAGGGCATCCGATTGGAACCCTCTCCGGGCGCGGGTATATTACTATCGTCACTCCGACACAAACATCAGGTCATCCAGCCGTAACGTCTTTGCTGCACGGTTGGCCGTGCATTGCACTCCACCAAGCAGGAGCAAGTTGATGAAAGCTTTCCAGTATCGTGTTCTGGCAGCCGCTACTATAGTAAGCGCGCTTCCCGCGTTCGCGCAGAATCCGGCCCCCGCACCAGCAGCCACGACTGACGCGGCAGCCCAGTGCGAGATCGATCAGAACAAGCCGCAGCAGGTCGCTCGCGCAACCCTCTCGATCACCAAGGCCAACGCTGCCATGAAGGGCGGCGACCCCACCAAGGATCTCAAGGACGTCGTGTCGACCCTCAACGATCCAAAACTCAAGAACGAAAACCCGGTCGGGCGCGCATTTCTGCTCGCTTCAGCGTACGTGATGCTTCTCGAGCAGCCGAACGTCGATGCGATCATGCCCCGCTCAGCGATCGGCATCCCGTCCGCTGACCCGGCAGCCACTATCGATCTCTTCGCAGCAGCAGATTCCGCGATCACAATCGTCGAGAACAGCTCAGCCGCTTGCGCAGCCTATATGGCTCCGTTCCGCCAGCAGAAGGCCTGGCTCAACGTGACCAACGCAGCGATCAACGCGCTGAATGCCAACAAGCTCGACTCGGCTGAGATCTACGCAAGGCGCTCGCTCACACTCGAGCGTAAGTCGCCGTACGCCTATACGGTTCTTGCCAGCGTCGCCAAGCAGAAGAAGAACTTCCCGGCGATGATCGAGTACTCCAAGCAGGTCATCACGACTGCCGGCGAAGACACGACCTACGCTGACGTGAAGCGTCGCGCCCAGTACGAGCTCGCCACGACTCTCACTGAGCGCGTAAAGACTGCGACCGGTGCGGACAAAAAGGCGCTCGCAAAGGAAGCGATCGCAGCGTGGACTCCCATGACCTTCTCCGACGACATGGTCGAAGGAACCGTTGCAGTGAGAACGCTCCAGGAGATGTACATCGCGGCCGGTGACAGCACGCAGATCGGAAAGATCTACGCCGGAATGATCGCTGATCCCGCGAAGTACGGCGAAGGCGCTCTTCTTCAGGCAGGTGTCGTCGCGTCGCAGTTCAAGCGCCCCGATGACGCTGCGCTTCTCTTTGAAGCAGTCGTAAAAAAGAACCCGTACTCGCGCGATGCGCTCAACAACATTGCGGCGAGCCTTCTTCAGGCTAACGAGAACGACAAGGCTGGCCCGTACATCGCAAAGCTCATCGAGCTCGATCCAAGCAATCCCGATAACTACATGCTCTATGCATTCCAGTACGCCGGAAAGCTGAAGGGCAAGGTCGACGCGAAGACGCAGAAGCTGTACAACGATTCGCTCGTCTACTGGAACAACAAGTCGGAAAAGCTGCCGGTCAAGATTGGCTTCACCGAATTCTCACGCAACAGCGAAGGCACTACGCTCGCTGGCGAAATCGAGAATCGCGGCACCACGCCGAAGACTTATAACCTCGCAGTCGAGTTCCTCGCAGCCGACGGCACCGTTCTCTTCACCGAGACGGCAACTGTTGGCCCGGTTGCTCCAAAGGCAAAAAAGGAATTCCGCATTCATAATGCGAAGACCGGAGTTGCAGGCTACAGGTACAAGCCCCTCATTTAATCGAGGTTAAAAGCAAAAGAACTCGGCCTCCTGCTTCCGGCTTCAGGCCTCCAGCCACCCGCTCGAGCGGGAAGCCGGACGCCAACGGCTGGAGGCGGGAGGCCGAGTTCTTTTGCTTCTATTGAACTGGCAGTTTTATTGGATCTGCATCACTGATCCCTCCGTAAATCCAGAAGGACGACAGGTCCCACCAGAATATCGCGATCTGTTTCCACCTCTTCGCGATCTCGATTGCTTCATCGAGCGAAGTCGAAATAGCGACACTGCACTCGCAATGTGATTTATCCGGTGAGCACGCGTCGAGTCGCACGAATGAGTGTCCCACACTCTCGAGCTCGGCCTCGAGCTCCCTCATGCGATCATCATTCTCCTCCTGACTCGCATCGACGCCGCGTGGATTGAACGCGGTGAGAACCGCAAACTCCGCTGCAAGACCGAGCGCCTGAAATGCATTCCTGATCGACGATTCAACAGGAACGCGCAGATCAACCATTGCCGGCGGCTCACCCGGAAAATGAAGAACGGTTTCCGGATAGCTCGACCACCGCTCATCGACAGGTTTCCTCGTCTCCGTCATGCGCCCGCAATGAGCAACTGGTGTTCCGTCATGCTCCGTTCGGCACGTGACTTGACTAGAATCCAGTCGTGAGCGCTACGCAAATCTGGCCGGACCGGCTCTACATCGTCCGCCATGGTGAATCCGCAGGCAACGTCGCGCGCGACGCAGCGACGCTTGCCGGTGATCGCTATATCGACATCGATGTTCGCGACGTCGACGTGCCCCTTTCCGACCTGGGACGCGAACAGGCCCAGGCGCTCGGCCGCTGGTTCGCTTCACTTCCCGACGATGAGACTCCAAATATCGTCGTCACATCTCCATATCTTCGCGCACGCGATACCGCCGACATCGTCGCTGGATCCGCGGGACTCTCACGCGACAAGTACACACTGGTTGTCGACGAACGTCTTCGCGAAAAGGAGTTTGGAATACTCGATCGCCTCACGAAGGTCGGCATCGAAGCCTACCATCCCGATCAGGCCGAGTTCCGCCGGCTGCTCGGCAAGTTTTATCACCGCCCGCCAGGCGGTGAGAGCTGGTGCGATGTAATCCTTCGACTTCGCAGTGCAATCGAAATGATCTCTCGCGAATACTGCGGCGAGCGTGTTCTTCTCGTTGGGCATTCGGTTGTCGTGCTGTGCATGCGCTATCTGCTCGAGCACATGACTGAAGAGCAGATTCTCAAGATCGATAAAGAGAACGAAGTCGCGAACTGCTCAGTGACATCATACATCCACGATCCTGATGTAAAGCCAAAAGGCCAGCTCCGTCTTCAGCTGTTCAATTTCGTTGCACCGCTCGAAGAAGCGGGCGCGCCTGTTACTTCGAAGCCAGATGCCAAGGTCGCAGCTAAATAGCGTTGCACCAACGCGCGTCACGCGGAGCTTTCTCGAGAGCTGGCCCATTCCTGCTCCATCGAGCGACGACGACAAGGACGCGCGCGGACGCGTTCTCGTTGTTGGTGGCCAGGTCTCTATTCCGGGCGCCGTGGTTCTTGCGGGAATTGCAGCGTTGCGCGCAGGCGCTGGAAAGCTTCAGATCGCGACGTGCAGGTCGATCGCGCCGTTCATTGGCATCGCCGTACCTGAAGCTCTGTCACTTGGCCTCGATGAAACCGACGATGGAGTAATCGCATCGAGTGCAACAGCTGAGCTCACCGAGCTCATCGAAAATACGAACGCACTGCTGCTCGGCCCCGGAACCAAAGGGCACGACGAAGAAAAGCGATTCATCACGAACATTCTTGCGATGACAACCGACGCGCCAGTTGTGCTCGATGCAGGCGCGCTGTACGCTCTCGCCGATAATCCTGCGTTGCTGCGTCAGTGCAATGGAAATGTGGTAATCACCCCGCATGCAAAGGAAATGGCCGGCCTACTCGGCACCGATTTAAGGGAAGTTCGATCAGATCCAGCAACGACTGCGTTGATGGCTGCGCAAACCATGAATGCCATTGTCGCACTGAAAGGCTCCGAGACTTTCATCGCGAGCCCTAACGGCGACCTGTATCAATACGATTCAGGTGACGTCGGCCTCGCAACGTCCGGCAGCGGAGACACGTTAGCAGGAGTTGTTGCAGGTTTACTCGCCCGCGGATGCACACCGCTGAATGCAGCGCTGTGGTCAGTTTTTCTCCACGGCTCCGCCGGCAATCGTCTCGCTAAACGTATCGGCCGAGTCGGCTACCTTGCGCGCGAGCTATTAGATGAGATCCCTCTTGTGATGAGGAGAGCCGAGTAAGTCCAGAAGTTCCTGAGGGGAGGATTTTGGGTTCCTGTTGGCAAAACTGGCATAAGCGTTCAACAACATTGCAGAGATGAATGATGTTTGTCGCTTATGCCAGTTTTGCCAAGGGGAACCCAAAATCCTCCCCTCAGGAACTTCAAATCGTCATCGCCTCACTTCATCTGGAAGATGCCTGCACGGGAGTTCGGGGAAGTGTGACGGGCATATCAGCAACCACATAAGCCGTCACAGCAAGCAGCGCCACGCACTCGGCGATCTCGCGCGGCGAAAGCTTGTCCATCGTGTCAGCTGCCGAGTGATGGTACCAGAAGTACTTCGTACCATCGACAAGCGGCGACATTGTTGGAACACCGAGCGCGCTCAGTGGGCCCGTGTCGGCGTCAGTGCCGCCAATCGCCGTTGAATCAGCGCCGAACGACTTCATCAGCGATGCAATCTGCGCGGCAATCTCGCGACCGCCTTCGCCGGCGGTTATTCCGATACCATATGGCTTGAACACACCGTTATCGGATTCCATTGCCATCACGTGCTTGTCAATCTCTGCACGGTGCGCATCACGATATCCATTTGCACCGCGGCTTCCATTTTCTTCGTTCGTCCAGGCAACGACACGGATTGTTCTCTTTGGCTTGAGGCCGAGCCGCTTGATGATTTTCAATGCCTCCCACGCAGCGACGACTCCGCCGCCGTCATCCATCGCACCCTGTCCCACATCCCACGAGTCGATGTGACCGCCAATTACCACAACCTCATCAGGCTTCTCCGATCCGGTGATCTCACCAACGACGTTGCGGGATGGCGCGTCGGGAAGAGTCTTTGCCGACATCTTGAGATTGATGACGACCTTCTCCCCGCGATCGATCATGCGGTGCACCATCATCGCATCCTCGACACTCAACGCAGCCGCGGGAATCTTCACCTTCAGCGTTGTGTCGTATGACATCGCGCCCGTATGCGGATTCTGCATCGAGAATGCCGACACTGACCTGATCAGCGCTGCAACCGCTCCAGCTTTTCCGGCTGCGTTTGCTGCACCGCTGCGATATCGAACTGTTTGTCCGTATCCAGTGAATGGAACATCGAACAGAACGATTTTTCCTTTTGCTTCGGCTGCGCGTTTTGTGAGATCGTCAAAGCTTGTGACGACCATCACCGGCGCAGTGACTCCCGCAGCTGCTGTTCCAACACTGCGTCCAAGTCCAATCATGTGAAGCGGTGCACGTCGCGGGCTGATCAGCGTCGCCGACTCTTCGCCGCGGACCCAGTGCGGAACCATCACCGGTTCCCCTTTCACATTCTGAAGCCCATCGCGCTTCATCTCCGCGATAACCCAGTCTATTGCCGCTTCGAGACTCGCCGATCCGCTGAGCCTCGGCCCGAACTTGTCGGTGAAAGTTGCAAGACGATTCCACGCCGAGCTGTCTGCAAGAGCAGCAGCGATTATTCGATCAGTCGTTGGCCTGTACGTGTCGGCGATTGAAGTGTTGGATTGCCCAAAGCTTGTGGATGCTGTTGAGATGAGCAGTCCACTTGTGATTGACAAAAGTTTTTTCACGTTATCCGGCTCTCAGTTTTGTGGCTCGTTCGGGAATTGACGCAATGTGCGGCGCCTTGACGGGCAGCCTGACGGTAAATGTCGTGCCTTCGCCAGGCGTGCTCGTAACATCTACGTCTCCGCCAAGAAGATTGGCGAGACGCTTGGTGACAGTGAGGCCAAGTCCGGTACCCGGTGCGCGCCGGGTGGCCTTTTGCTCTACCTGCCAGAAAGGATCGAAGATGCGGTGCAGGTTCTCAGGCTGAATTCCTATTCCCGTATCAGTGACCTTTAGAAGGAATTCCTTGCCAAGCATTACACCTTCTGCGGTGACGCTGCCTTTGTCTGTGAACTTCACCGCGTTCGACAGAAGATTCACGAGTATCTGGCGTATCTTCGTCGGATCGCTCTCGATATAGGATCCCGGCCCCGGAGAAACAATTCGCAGCTCGAGTTTCTTCGCACTTGCGAGCGGCTCGATAATCTCCGATGCATCGCGCAATGCAACATCGAGATCGATTGCCTCAGGAGTTACGGTTTCGCGACCAGCATCGAGCCGCGTGAAAGTCAGAATCTCATCGATAAGTGACAGAAGATGTCGCGCACTCGCCTTGATTCTTCCGAGCTGTTGTCCCTGTGCTTCGGTTACCGGCCCGGTGATTCCATCTGCAAGAAGCTCCTGGTATCCCATGATGGCCGCGAGCGGCGTGCGAAGCTCATGCGACATCACTGCGAGGAAATCGCTTTTCGCGCCGTTCGCGCTCTCTGCCTCTGCTCTCGCCGCCTCGGCCTGTGTCATTGCGATTTCTGCTTCTGCACGCGCGCGCTCCGATGCTTCGTGCGCTTCACGCTCGAGAACGAGCAGCTCGCCGCGCTTTCGATCGATATCGCGAAGAACTCGAGCGCTCCATGCGATGAGAAGCAGGAACGCCACCATGTCTGCCACAGCGAACAGCGATGCGCCAACTCCGACGCGCGGACCGAACCAGCCTCTCGCTTCACCAGCGAATCGCAGTGATGTCAGAACGAACGGAACTATCACCGCGCCTGGTATGAGCCGGCGTGCTACGAATCCTGCTGCTCCATCATCGACAATGAGGGCGGGAATGCCGCGCCGCAGCTGAGAGAACAGGAGGCCGAGTCCGAGCAGCGTAAACGTGATCGCAGTCGGAAGTGCCATGCCGGCGAGACTCGATAGATACAGCTCGCGAACGTTGAAGATGTACCCGACAATTGCGACGAATGATATGATCAGTGTGAGAGTTGCAAACAGCTGCGACCTCAGTCCGTCCTCGCGCCTGTCGCCATCGAGGAAGATGAGTCCCTGCCCGAACAGCGTGAATGCAAGCGCAGTGTTGACCGCAAGCTCCTCCCAGCGCCCGAATGGATACGATCCACCGATTGTCTTTGCCCAGAGCTGGTCGAGGTTCTGGTCCCAGTTGAACGCATGTACAAGAAGTGCGTAAAGACCGAGTACGGCGACAACGATCGCAAGCGCACGTGACACCCATTTTGCAAATGCAGAATCCCGGCGCTGCACGATGACGAGACTCGAGCCAGCGATTATAAATGCCAGCGCCGTGAGCGGTGTCATCAGCAGCCTGTTCGCTGCAGTATCAGTCGCCGGGCCTACGCCGAATATTGCTCCGATAAGCTCGGCAAGTCCGATCACGACAACTGAAATTCCGAGCACGCTCGGGAAGAGCGTAAAGAATCGAAGCAGCCTGCGCTGCTCCGTCTTCGGAGTCACGGCAAGAAGCACCTTACCTCACCAGCCTTTTCGTGCCCTCAGGTCGGTGATCTGCTTGGCATGATTGTGCCCGTGCGCCGCGTAAATATCGAGGAGATTGTCCATCGTTATCTCGCCGTGGTCCGGATGTATCGCGCGGCGCGACCATGCCGACTCGGGAAGCGCTGACAGAAACGCGGTCCAGCGCTCGTGCAGCCCATCGATGATCGTGAATGAGGAATCGAGAGGCAGCGTCATATCGGGCAGCTTTGCCCAATCATCCTGTTCGTACGTCTTGATAGTCGTATTCTCTTCTGTCGCTACCCACCGGAATCTCAGGTACGCGTTCATGTGAGAGTCCGCAACGTGATGGATTACCTGCCTGCAGGTCCATCCTCCGTCGCGATATGGTGTGTCGAGCTGGTCGTCAGAGAGCCCGTCGACCGCTCTCCGGAGCAGGCCCGGGGCCTCTCGAATTCTGGCGATCTTCGCCGCGCGTTGTTCGGTTGTCTGCATGCTTTTTCGCACGTGGTTCAGGCCGCTTTGCAATGTGGCCGATGGGGATGCGAGACCCGAAAACTTACCCTGTCGCAGGCCCGCAAAATAGGTCTGGAGAGTAATTTCCCTACCCTGTCATGACTGAACATTCATTCCCGCATCTGCTCGCCGTTCTCGTCGCTCTTCTCGTAACGGCGAAGCTGCTCGGCGTTCTTGCGCAGCGCATCGGACAGCCTGCCGTCGTCGGCGAGCTGATCGCAGGCGTCATACTCGGTAAATCTCTGATTGGCCTTCTCGATCCGGGCGATCCTGTCATCCATGCATTGTCCGAGCTCGGAGTACTCGTGCTTCTGTTCGAGATCGGATTGCATACCGATCTCAAGTCACTTGTTCGCGTTGGAAGTGAAGCTCTGACGGTTGCGCTCGTCGGCGTTGCACTTCCCTTTGCGTTCGGATATGCAGTCGGTGCAGCGCTCGGTCTTTCGACGGTTCCTGCGATCGTGTGCGGAGCTGCTCTCACCGCAACATCGATTGGAATTTCGGCACGCACTCTCACCGATCTTGGGAAGCTTGAAACTGCAGAAGGTCAGATAGTTCTCGGTGCAGCAGTACTCGACGATATCGTTGGACTCGTAATACTTTCGGTTGTCGCAACACTCGTTGGCGGGGCCGCGCTCACCGCTGGTGGAGTCACAGTCACGACATTGATCGCTGTGGGCTTCGTAGTCGCTGCTGTCGTCCTCGGCAACATTGTCATTCCGCCCGTCTTCCGCGCGATCTCGACCATCGAGGCATCAGGAGTTCTCGGAGTTGCCGGACTCGCATTCGCCTTCCTGCTTGCATTGCTTGCGTCGAGCGCAGGCTCGGCGACGATCATCGGCGCATTTTCCGCCGGGCTGATTCTTCACGGAACGCCACAGCGACAGGCAATCGAGAAGTCGACAACGGAGCTCGGTCATTTCTTCGTGCCGATTTTCTTTGCGAGTGTTGGAGCGGCTGTAGAGCTTCAGACGCTCGCCGACATGCGGGTTCTCGCAATCGGCGCGGCTCTCATCGCAGTGGGAGTACTTGGGAAATTTGCTGCGGGCTATGCACCGGTCTGGTTCAAGGGGCGTAAATCACTGATCGGCATTGCGATGATTCCACGCGGTGAAGTGGGACTGATCTTCGCGCAGATGGGTCTCACAACCGGCGCGCTGACTTCGGATCTGTACAGCGCGGTGGCGATGATGGTTCTTGCGACGACATTCATCACTCCGCCTCTGCTTGCGTGGAATGTTCGCGAGCCTAAGCGGCCGCCGACGATCAATCCTCCAGGTGCAGGGGGAATCGACGATCTCGTGGCTGGGGCTGCAACTGGAGAATTTCCCCCGCAACGCTAGGTCTCGCGCAATCGCGTTTTGCGTCTGCCGTTGTCCGCCTGCCGTTGTCCGTTAAACGGCAAACGGCCGGCGCATAACGGCGAACGCCAGACGCGAAAGTAGAATTTCTAGCTTCCGGCGTTTGTCGCAGCTGGTGTAAGCGACTGCAGGTACTTCCACATTGCTCCAACCTCATCGTCCGTCAGCCCCTTCATATAAGGCCACGGCATTTCAGCGCTGAGCACCCGTCCACTTGGGTGCATGCCCGTGCGAATTGCCTTCGCAAAATCAGCTTCGCTCCATTTTCCGAGCTCGCCACTCCGCGAGAGATTCGGCGTTTTCGTCGAGCCCATGCTTGCTCCGCCAAGATTGTCGCCGTGACATCCGCGGCATCCACCTGTCGCGATCAGGTATTCGCCATACTCGACAGTATTTCCCTCAGGAACTGCAGCCCTCGACATGCTCCGGTCGATCATCGATGCAGGAAGGAGCGGCAATCCGCCGAACATGTACACCATTCGGCCGACTGGACCAACTGATCGCTTTTTCTCGATCGTCATGTCCGCGGCCGGAAGAGTCTTTAGATATGCGATCATCTGACTTAGATCAGTGTCGCTGAAGCGTGTGAAATGCTCTGAC
>DASUXX010000495.1:0-2035 GCA_036377755.1 Gemmatimonadaceae bacterium | reverse complement strand
GAACGCCGGCGCACATTCATCCGTCGGCGACTGAATCGTACCACGTTCTCGAAGGCGCGCTCGACGTTCAGATAAATGGCAAGTGGAAGACCTTGAGCGCAGGCGAGAGCGATTCAGTGCCGCCTGGAGTGCCGCATACTTTTCGCAATTCAACCGATGCTGTGACGCGCGTTCATAACACGCATGCTCCGGCGATGCGGTTCGAGGAGTACTTCTCTGCCATCGACCGGATTGTTCGCAGCGGGCGTGTGCGTACTGACCGCATGACTCCCAAGGCAATGCTCTACCTCGCGCCGGTGATGATGCAGTTCAAGGAAGAAATAGTCTCCGTCAGCCCACCGAATCCGGTTGTTGCTTTTGCCGCGATGGTCGCACGGATGCTTGGATACAAAATCGACAGTCTCTAAACAGGCCTAACTACATGCGTAAACTCTCGTACATCGCTGCGCTAGCTATTGCTGCCCCGCTGTCTGCACAGAATCCACCGGCTCCTCCGGTAAATCCTCCTTCGGGAAACACACCGCCCGCAACGAGTGCGGCAATTCCGACGAAGTGGAACGTCATGGAGAAGCACGGGACTTCGAAGGACGTCGATTATGACGTGAGCGAGGGAACGTGGATCAACCTCGACGTCTCCCCTGATGGCAAGACCATCGCATTCGATCTCGTCGGTGACATCTATACGATGCCGATCACGGGCGGAAATGCGACTCTGATCTTAGGCGGAGCTGCGTACGAGCATCAGCCTCGGTTCTCGCCGGATGGAAAGCGAATCGCGTTTACGTCAGATCGCGATGGAATCACCAACGTCTGGACTGCGACCGTAGATGGAAAAGATCTTCGCCAGATCAGCAAGGAACGTGAGCGCGAAGTTTCGAATCCCGCCTGGACTCCTGACGGGCAGTATCTCGTAAACCGCAAGCATTTCAGAAATACTCGATCACTCGGCGCTGGTGAGATGTGGCTCTACCACATCGGTGGCGGAAGTGGATTGAAGCTGACCGATCGCCGCAACTGGGAGCAGAACGCAACTGAGCCGACCGTGTCGCCTGATGGGCGTTATGTGTACTTCAGCGAGGATGTATCACCCGGCGGTGGATTTCAGTACAACCGGGATGCGCATGGCCAGGTGTATGTGATTCAGCGCTTTGATAGAACGACTGGAAATCGCTCGACGTTTATTGGAGGCGCAGGCAGTGCGCTCCGTCCTCAGCTGTCGCCTGATGGAAAAACCATGGCGTATGTGCGCCGAGTGGGTTTGAAGAGTGTCCTGTATCTGCGTGACATGGAGAGTGGGCGGGATCGCGCGTTGTTCGACGGACTCGATCACGATCAGCAGGAAGCGTGGGCGATCTATGGAACGTATCCCGGCTTCGACTGGATGCCTGATGAGAAGTCGATCCTGATCTGGGCGAAGGGCAAGATCAATTCGATCGATGTTGCATCAGGACGCGCGACAGTGATTCCGTTCACCGCGCACATTCATCAGACCATCACCGATGCAGTGCGGTTTGCGCAGGAAGTTGCCCCGGACAGCTTCGATGTGAAGATGCTGAGGTGGGCGACGGTATCGCCTGACCAGAAAAAAGTGGTCTACACCGCGTTGGGAAAATTGTATGTGAAGGATCTGCCGAACGGAGCGCCGAGGCGTGTGACCTCGCAGTCGGATGATGACGAGCTCTTCCCCTCATGGTCGCCTGACGGCAGGTCTTTGACTTATGCGACCTGGAATGATTACGAGCTGGGCGCGATTCGCACTGTCGGTGTGGATGGCCGAGGCGGTCGCAAGCTGACGACGAAGCCCGGTCATTACATCGAGCCGAAGTATTCACCTTCCGGTGGTCAGGTTGTATATCGCCGCATCGGGAGCGATGGATTGCGCAATCCTTTGTATACTCAGGATCGCGGCATCTATATAGTAGCGGCTGGTGGTGGAGAGCCGAGGCTTCTAACGGAAGAGGGTCAGACCCCGCGGTTCAATAAGGCGGGCGATCGGGTCTTCCTGTTATCTGGTGAAGGGCAGAAGTCGGCGTTG
>DASUXX010000494.1:0-2078 GCA_036377755.1 Gemmatimonadaceae bacterium | reverse complement strand
ACGACGCGCGATCGAACCAGTTCCCGATGTCGATCAGCTCCTTTGGTCCCTTATATACCTGCGTCCACAGTGCGTAGGTCGTCGGCACATCGAGATAACCGTCTCCAACCTGGACAGTGTCCTTATTGGGAACTATCGGGTGATCGACGAGCTTCTCCACCAGGCCCTGTCGCAGCGAATAATTCTGAAGGCCGAGCGAGTTCTGGTAGGAGCCCGTAGAGAAGTACATCGGCCGCTCAGGGAATCCATCCTTGATCAGAGACAGTACCACGATCTGATCTCGCGTCAGGTACCCGGGAGGAATTGTCGCGACGATATTGCCGTGCTTGAACACTTGCGGCTCGCGCACTTCCATGGCTTCGCCGAGCGCATCTGCCTGCTCGTATGTCCACTTGAGCGGTGAACCCTTCGGCTTTGGCCACACCTTGTTGCGATAGATGGCCGGTCCCTTCGCTGCATCGTATTCACGAACTGGTCGACGAATTATCTGACGCACGAACCAGTCGGTGTTCAGGTACGACGTAACGAGAACGAGCACGTCCTGCCTGATTCCCTCTACCTCCTGCGCGTACCAGAGAGGGAATGTGTCGTTGTCGCCATTGGTGATGATGATTCCATAGGGCTCGACAGAGTTGAGCATATCCGCTCCCCAGTCTCGAGCGAATGTGTCTCCCCTATGCGATGCGTAATGCCAGTTTCCAACGAGTGGAACGAATGCGAGGAGCAAGACCGGCGTCGCGAGCATCCATGATCGCTGCGTAGCATACCCGGCGGCGCTCTTCGCTTCGTCAGGATCGCGATCGAGAAGCTCTGCAATCGATTGCCACACATACACGAGGCCGAGCGCAGCCCATACTCCCCAGGCTGAGAAGCTCCATATGTAGAAGTAGTCCCGGTCGCGGACTTCGCGATCGACATTGTTTCCTAAGTCAGGCGCCTGGGACCACCCGTACTTGAAGTTCATGTAGTAGATCAGCGCCAATGTCAGAGTGAACATCAGCGGCCCGAAATACCAGAATGTTCGTTTGTCCCTGGTGTAGTGGACGTATCCTCCGAGCAGTCCGAGCGCCATGAACAACACTGCGAGCACTGCCTGCAGTGCAGGGCTCTCGTTGTAGGCATCGCGCAGCCACTGCCACTTGAAGTAGAGCCACCACATTCCAACCTGCGCCGAGTACGGCGCGCCGCGCGTCATCTTCTTTCCGTACTGTTCGCGATTGATGTTGTCCATCAACCGCTGCTTGGTGAGCTCAGTGAATGTGCACGATGCTTCAATTTTTTCGACGCACGCGGTTGGCTCACCTTCGTTGAGTGGCGGGAAGTACGCTGCGCGAATCGGCTCGTAGATGAATGGCGTGAGGCCGAGGCAGAGAACGAGTACTGCTTTTACTACGAGCCGCCAGTCGAGGAACGTCTGCCATCTCTTGACGAGGATTGCGACGCCAACGGCGGGCATTGCAAGAAATCCAGCGGGGTGATTGGCGTATCCGAGTCCAAGCAGGTACGCGACGAGCAGCAGTTTCTTTCCCGCCTTCGGTCCTTCAGGATCATCGGTCCACGAAATCATCAGCCACGACACTGCAGTGAAGAAAAAGAGCGTCATCGTGTACACTTTCTCGTTCACGACGCTCTGGTTCCACACGGTGAACGCCGTTGCACCGATGAGCGTTCCAAGGGCAGCACCGGTCAGGCGCTGCCAGCTCTTCGGAAGCCATCCGGAGAGAATTCTCTCCGTTACGAGGAACCAGAATCCTGCCGAGACAGCGCTTGCAACCGCGGCCATCGTGTTGATGCGCTGCGCATAGCCACCGGGAAGCGGAAGCTCGCCGAACACGTGCGCGACGAGCATGAAGAATGGATTGCCGGGCGGATGGGGAAGTCCGAGAACTTTCGATGCCGCCATGTATTCGCCCGTGTCCCACATCCACGCCGATGGTGAAAGCGTGATGTAGTAGAGGATGAACACGAGAAGCGCCGCAATTGCGGCTGCTTTGTACGAGGGCTCGTATCCGGCGCCTGAATCCGTGTGACTGGAAGCGGTCGATGCTCGCGCTTTCGCCGATCCCGCTCTTGCTGTC
>DASUXX010000493.1:0-5580 GCA_036377755.1 Gemmatimonadaceae bacterium | reverse complement strand
TGGTCGAGCTGCTAAGGTCGCGGACGGTGCTCGCTGGCGTCGGAATGTCTCGTATTCGCCCGGGCAGCAGCGAGCGCATCATCGACAGGCTGCTCGGGAAGACATACACGCGCAACGACGAAGAAGAGGTCGAGAAGCAGCTCGAAAAAACCTTGTCGGTTTCAGCGAACAAGGAGACGGGAACAGTTGCAGTATCGGTTCTGCACCGCGACAGCGCACTAGCGAGGCTGATCGCGTCGCGTGTCGTGGATAGCGCGAGTCAGATCTTTGTTTCGACGTCGAAGTCGCAGGCACAACAGCTACGCATCGCCCAGGATGGGCGCGTTCGCGCGGCGAGAAACGAGCTTGCCGCTGCGGAGGAAAGACTTCGCATTTTCCGATTTGGCAATCGCGCCACGCCGCCGTTTTCAGCCGCCGCCATCGAGCTCCAGCGATTGAATCGCGACATCCAGATGGCAGAGCAGGTTTATACACAGGCTGTGAGCGATCAGCAGTCGGCGTATGCGCGGGAGCTCGAGGCGACTCCAACCGTCGTACTGCAGGATCGCATTCCGCCGGTGCTGCCAAAGGTCCGTAAGCGGATCATTCTCAAGACCATCGTTGCGGGCATCGCGAGTCTGGTCCTGCTCAGCATACTGGTCCTGCTGCTCGATCTGGTTCGACGTCGACTCGCTCGCCAGGACTCGGAGTCAGCGCGATTCCGTGAGGCCGTTTCCACATTACCTGGAGTGAAGCGAAAGGCAGCAGTTCGCTAAAATCTCTCCCGGATTCCATCCCACGATACCGAGAGATACTGAAGCGCGGCCCTCTTGTTTCGCTCGTTGCGCGTCATCCACGCAGTCGCAGCGCGGGCTCCGAACATCGTCATGAGGGCAACACAGAACGCCGCGTATGAGAGGCGCGGCTTGCTCGTCCTGAAAAAATAGAGCGCGCCTTTCAGGTATTCCGGATAGAGCGAAGTCGATCCACTCTTCACCGTCTGGCTTCCGAAGTGAATGACGCTCGCATCCGCAAAGAACACAACCTTCCAGCCGTGCTCCTTCAATCGGCGGTGCCACTCCGTCTCCTCGCCGCCAACTAGCGCAACCTCCACCATAAGCCCCACATCGCGCACCGCTTCCATTCGCATCGCGACGCATGCGCCGCGCATCGTCTCGACTTCCACCGTGCGGTCGTGCGCCCAGAATCTCGATGAACCCGGGTTGCGTCTCAGCACAGGAGCGAGGCGGCTCAGGAGAGCATCAGTTACAGGAAGCTGGCGCACGCCTGAATGCGCGAGCAGAGTCTGCGGCATGGACGGAAATGAATACGTAGAGGGCTGAAGACTTCCGTCCGGATTGAGAAGCTTGGGACTCACTGCAGCGACCCGGTCGTTCTCCGGCGCATCCAGGTAGCGAGTGATCGTATCGATTGTGTCGGGGAGAATGATCAGGTCGTCATTCAGCAGCCATACATACCGGGCCCGCGAACCAGCGAGCACGGTATTGTGGTTGGCTGCGAATCCGCGCGACTTCGAATTCTCGATGATCTGCACCGATGGAAATGCAGCGCTCAGTCGAGCGGGCAGTCCATCGCCGGGAGTATTGCAGGTCACTGTGACCAGCCAGCTGTACTCGGATCCCTTCATGGTCTCGAACAACGACTCGATGCACCGCGCGAGCATCGGCTCGCTCGATCCGCTCACTATCGAAAATTCGATATCCAGTGTTTCGGGGTCACGCTTCAGGGCTTCAGTCACGCGCAAAACCTAATACATCGGCCATTGATTCCACGCCTGTATCCCGATAGGCTACGCGCGCGATGCCTATCGTTTCGATACTGATCCCGACATACAACGAAGAAGCCCACGTGGAGGACTGTCTCCGCTCTGTGCGCGCTTTTTCTGTTCCTGCCGGCACGCAGGTCGAGATTCTCATCATCGATGGAATGTCGACGGATCGCACGCGTGAGATCGTTGCGCAAATCGCAAGCAGTGACTCGGGAGTCCGGCTGATCGACAACCCTGACCGTTTTCAGTCTGCGGCTCTCAACCGTGGAATCCGGGAGGCACAGGGCGATTACATCCTAAGGCTCGACGCGCATTCGTTCTATCCTCCGGATTATCTCGAGCGATGCCTGGAGACCGCAACGCGCACCAACGCTGACAACACCGGCGGAATCGTAAGGACGATGCGCCGGGGCGAGCGATATCAGGCCAGGCTCGTGCAGGCGCTCATCACGCATCGGTTCGGAGTCGGCAACTCGGGATTTCGCACTGACGCTCCGGAGGGACCTGCGGACACGGTTCCCTACGGATTCTTTCGCCGGGACGTATTCGATCGCGTTGGATACTTCGACGAGCGGCTCGTGCGCGCGCAGGACTACGAGATGAACCGCCGCATCATTTCAAAAGGCGGAAAGATCTGGAGAAATCCGCGCATTCACCTCGACTACTTTCCTCAGCCTGATTTCAAGTCGTTCATTCGCAAGCAGTTCGTCTACGAGGCGCCTTACAACGCGTACATGTGGCATGTCGCACCGTATTCATTCGCGCTGCGTCATGCGATCACCGCTGTATTTGCGGCAGGTGTCATTCTCGGGCTGATCCTGTCGCCATTTTCATCACTCGTGCGAACGGTTTTTAGTGGAGTGATGCTGCTCTACGCTTTTCTCGCAATCCTGAGCGCGATCAGCCAGGCAATGCGTTACAAGGATGCACGGCATGTGCTTTTCCTGCCGTTTGCTTTCTTTCTCTATCACTTTCTGCACGGGCTCGGTGTGATCATCGGACTCGTCAGACTGGCGACACACACCGCTCCGGTTCAGGCTCGACCTGCATGAGTTTCTATCCAGCAATCAAGCGCGCATTCGACGTAACACTCGCCGGAGTGGGACTCGTCGTGCTGTCGCCGGTTCTCGCAGTTATCGCTCTCCGCATAAAGACAGGCTCTCCGGGACCTGTCATGTACAGGGGCAAGCGCGTCGGACTGAATGGCGAGATGTTCGACATGCTCAAGTTCAGAACGATGGTCATCAATGCCGACCAGATAGGCGGCTCATCGACTCCTGAAGATGACCCGCGTATCACGCCTGTCGGGAAGATGTTGCGCCGCTACAAGCTCGACGAGCTTCCGCAGCTGATCAACGTCTTCAAGGGCGACATGAGCTTCGTTGGACCGCGACCGCAGGTGAAGTGGGCAGTCGATCTCTACACACCCGAGGAACGGGAGATCCTGAAAGTGCGCCCCGGAATCACCGACGAGGCGTCACTCAAGTTTTCCAACGAAGCCGAGATCCTCAAAGGCAGCACTGATCCCGATAAAGACTATATTGAGAAGATTCACCCGGAGAAAATGCGACTCTCGCTCGACTATGTGCGGAACCGCTCTTTCCCGGGTGATCTTTCTATAATCGCTCGTACCGCGGGCGCCATCTTCAAACCTTCAAGGCAGTGAAAAATCTTCGCACTGAAGCAGAGAGGCAGGTTGGTCCGAATATCGAGCGCATCTTCAACGAGTGCTCAGATCCGGTCGAGATAAAGCTCGAGAATTTTCCCAAGTACGTCCGGCGCAATCATCTCAAGCGCTTCCTCGCGATGTACGAGCTCTTCAAGCTCGTCATGCCGGTGAAAGGCTCGATCGTCGAGTGCGGCGTATTCCGCGGATTCGGCGTAATGACGTGGGCCAAGCTGAGCGCAATGCTCGAGCCCGAGAACCTCACGCGCCGCATCTACGGGTTCGACACCTTCGATGGCTTCCCCACCATCGGCAACAAGGACAAGAGCGAGTTCGCAAGTCCGGAGGTCGGAGACCTTCGATCCTCGTCGTTCGACGAGCTTCAGCAGCTTCTCATCGAATACGATCGCGACCGGTTCCTCGGCCACATCAACAAGGTCGAGCTCGTAAAAGGTGACATCGTGAAATCGGCGCCGGCATTCGCCGAATCGCATCCTCACCTTGTCGTGAGCCTTCTGTTTATCGATTGCGACCTCTATGATCCAACAAAGGCGGCACTCCAAACGTTCCTGCCGAGGATGCCCAAAGGCGCTGTGGTTGCCTTCGACGAGCTGGACAACCCCATCTGGCCTGGAGAAACTCTCGCAGCGCTCGACTCCAAAGTCTTGAGTGGCTTGCGTTTGCGCCGCTTTGAGTGGGACCCCTACATTTCATACGCAATCATCGAGTAGGCATCGGCTGGCGCGAGACCTGCTCTTAATTTTCAAAGAACATGGCCTCCGCAATAGCCCAGACCACGATTCCCTTCTTCAACTACCGTGGCGCCTTCACGTCCCGGGAAGAGGAATTCATTGACATCGTCCGCGACGTCATGCGTCGCGGCGCATTCATTCAGCAGCGCGACCTCGCCGAGTTCGAGGACGCGCTCGCGCGTTACCTCGGCGTCAAGCACGCGCTTGGCGTCGGCAATGCAACCGATGGGTTGATCTTCGCCTATCGCGCAGCAGGCGTTGGACCTGGTGACGAAGTGATTTTCCCTTCGCACACGATGGTCGCGTCTGCCGCCTCAGTTGCGCATGTCGGAGCGACGCCGGTTCCGGTCGATATCGGCCCCGATCATCTCATCGATCCCTCAGCTATCGAGCGTGCGATTACTGAACGCACTCGCGCTATCATGCCCGTTCAGCTGAATGGCCGTACTGCGGACATGGATGCAATCGAGAGGATTGCATCGAAGCACAATCTGCTGATCATCGAAGACGCCGCGCAGGCGCTTGGATCGAAGTTCAAAGGCCGCTTTGCCGGTACTTTCGGCGTCGCTGCCGCATTCAGCTTCTATCCCGCGAAAATTCTTGGCTGCTTCGGCGATGGCGGCGCAGTCGTAACGAACGATTCCGAGATTGCGCGCAAGATCACGCTGCTGCGCGACCACGGTCGCAACGAGAATGGCGACGTGGAAATGTGGGGATACAACTCGCGGCTCGACAATCTCCAGGCCGCGATACTCCATCTCCAGTTCCGCGATTACGACGAGATCATCGAGCGCCGTCGCGGTATCGCGAGACTTTACGAGTCGCTACTTTCCGATTTATCGGAGCTCGTGCTGCCCCCCGGACCCGATGCGGACGACGCCCACTTCGACGTCTTCCAGAATTACGAGATCGAGGCAGACCGGCGGGATGAGCTTCGCAGCTTTCTCTCCGAGAAAGGCATCGGCACGATTCTGCAATGGGGTGGCACGCCCGTTCACGGGTTCAAGGGATTAGGGTTCAACGTTACGCTTCCGGCGACTGAACGTTTTTTTGAACGGTGCCTGATGCTTCCGATGAACATGATGGTTACTGACGAAGAGGTCAGATACATCGCCGCAACGATCCGCACTTTCTATCGGGGAATGGCGTGATGGAGCAGAATACCGCAACAAGACTCGAGCCGCGCGCTGAAACACTCGCTACGAGCGAGCTGGCACTTCGCATCCGCAAGCATGCTGTGCGAATGACCAATCTTGGCGGCAGCTCGCATGTTGGATCGGTGCTGTCGATGGCCGATATCGTTGCGGTATTGTACGGCGGTATTCTTCGCGTCGATCCTTCAAATCCTGAGAAGCCCAATCGCGATCGCTTCATTCTCAGCAAAGGTCACGCAG
>DASUXX010000492.1:0-6405 GCA_036377755.1 Gemmatimonadaceae bacterium | reverse complement strand
TTGCGATCCTTATCGTTCTCGATTGCGTCTGCGGCACCGAGATATCCACCGATTGGGCGAAGTGGATTGCTGAGCAGGTTGATGTCGCCGACCCGCGTCATCATCCGCGCGCGCGTGATCTTGCTCGATACGCGTGCCTCGACTGACAAATCCTTTCCATCGAAACCAACGAGGCTGTCTACCTCGGGCCGCTCGAAATAAAGCTGAGCGAGAGTGCGTCCAAAGAATTGACGGCGCGCAGAATCGAGCGGAACCTGGAACGCGGTGCGCATCGTCGCCTCGAGATAGCCGTGGCGAACTTCCTCGAACTTGCCGGTGAAAATTCCATCTTCGCCAAGCTTCCCTGTAATCTTCGTATCGATAACCGCATCAGCTGTCGGCGATTCGGGAAGCGTGATCTGCTCGGCGTCATTCTCCTTCACGAGAACAGCAAGATTACCCTGCTCCGGGCGAGGAAGCTTTCCGAGCGGATAATTGCCCGCGGTGAGATCGGCGAATTGATATCCGTTTCCGCGCTTCACCGCCGCGATCATGTGATTGAACTGGCCGAGCGACGGAGTTTCCTTGCGCTCGAGCCCGGAAATGTTGAGCAGAACCGGATAACCAGTGACGCCGATCTTTCTCAGTGCTGCGAGGAACAGCATCGCCTTGTCCTTGCAGTCGCCGAATCCCGTTCTCACCACCGTTTCGGCATTGCGCGGAACGTATCCGCCACGACCAAGCTCGATCGCGACGTAGCGAATGTCCTGTGCTACCCACTTGTGGAGCGCGCGAATCGAATCGTCGAGCGACTTCGCGTTCGCAAGCACGGAATGCATTTTCTCTTCGACCGATGGCGTGATCGCATACGCATCGCGCGCAATCGGGACATACCATTTGCCGATCGCGGCCCAGTTGATTCCAGGCGAGACACTTACGGTCATTCCCTGCTGAAGTGAATCCGGTGCGTACGCTTCGCCGCTGAAGCGATCGACGTTCTGCTTTCGCCACGCGAAAGATCTGCGACCACTCGAAGATGTTTCGACTCGCTTGAAGTCGAGATTGTTCTCCGTGATTCGGGGCTTCATCGAAGAAGGCACATCGACGACGAGATTCGATCGTGCGACCCACGTTGGGGTCGCCACACGCCATGACACGAAGAAGTCGCCAGGCATCATCGGCGCGTTGGTTTCTGTAGTGATGCTGAAGTCGAGAATCGTTCCGGGCTCGAGTCCTGATAATGACATGCGACGCACTTTCGTCGCCGTATACATCGGTACCCCCATCTCGGCAGGAACGTCGGAATCCTGTATTTGCTCCGGATGCTCGGAGATCACCTCACCATTGGGTTTGACAACGCGCATCCAGTTCACGGTGAGCTTCTGTGACTCCGGATTCCAGCTGTACCTGCGCTCTCTATAGACCTCGGCGCCCTGCTGGGTGAGTATCTGGACGACCTGCCGCGTTGTGTTCTTGGTTCGACCGTCGGCTTCGATCTTCCACACGCCTTCGTCGAGGAGCCAGACGTAAGCGAGGTCGGGATGCGATTTAGGATCGACGGCGAGCTTGTAGAGGGAGTCGGTAACTTTTTGAGGAGCCTGCGCAATGGCGCTATTCGCGATCAGAAGGCTCAAACCCAGTAACCCGAATTTCATCAGCTCCTCACGATTTTTGTGGGTTTTGGGTATCGGGTCTTTTGAGGTTTTGTGTCACGGGTCGTGATGTCACGGGTCGCGGGTAACCCGCGACCGATAACCTCATGACCCAAGACCTCAAAACCTCAAAGAACCGAATACCCATTACCTATGCGGCAACAGCTTTGCGTATCTGCCAACGATAGGCGCGGGTACCAACCCTCGCCAGACATTTCGTTCTGTGCGAACTTCCCCGTTAGACCAAGACCGAGCACCGCTTGACCGCAACCGAAACAGAATCCCGGGTCAAATTAGACCCGGAAGAGCTTGAAGTATCCCGAATCCGCGCGCTGAGGGGCCCGAATTACTGGCGCCTCGCACCCGTCATCGCGTGCGATGTGCGGCTTGGATCGCTCGAAAGCGTTACCTCGAACAACATCCCCCGCCTCAATCAGCGGCTGGTCGAAGCAATTCCGTCCCTTCAGCTCCACAAATGCACACGCGGCAAGCCCGGCGGGTTTGTCGAGCGGCTCGAGGAAGGAACTCATATCCCCCACATCCTCGAGCATCTCGCGCTCGAGCTCCAGTCGCTCATTGGAAACGAGGTCTCCTTCGGGCGAGTCGTTCCTTCCGGCGACGAAGGAGTCTGGTGGCTGATCGTCGAATTCCAGGAAGAGCAGGTTGGCATCCGCGCAATGAAAGACGCGGTGCGCATCCTTCGCGCATGCATCGCCGACGAAGACTTCGACATCGACGAGATCATCGACGATCTCCTTTCATTATATGAGTCATCGCGGCTCGGTCCGTCAACAGGCGCGATCGTCGAAGAAGCGCGGCGGCGCGGCATTCCTGTTCGCCGACTGAACAATTACTCGCTCGTTCAGCTCGGTCTGGGAAAGAATCTCCACCGCATCCAGGCGACGCTGACAGACATGACGAGCGCGATTGGCGTCGAGATCGCGCAGGACAAGGATGACACCAAACGAGTTCTCGAAAACATCGGCCTTCCCGTTCCGAAAGGCGACATCGCACGAACGATAGACGGTGCGCTCGAGGTGGCTGACGAGATCGGATATCCCGTAATTCTCAAGCCGCTCAACGCCAATCATGGTCGCGGTATCTCGACTCGCATCGGCGATCCCGATGCGCTGCGCAAAGCGTGGGAGAAGTCATCACGCTATTCGCCCATCGTTGTCGAGCAGTTTGCCGAAGGACGCGATCACCGTGTGCTTGTCGTGAATGGAAAAGTTGTCGCTGCTGCCGAGCGTGTGCCGGCGCACGTTGTTGGTGATGGTAAGCGGACGGTGAGGCAGCTCATCGAGATTGCGAATCGCGATGAGCGCCGGGGGCATGGCCACACGAAGACTCTTACGAAGCTTCCGACTGACGACACAACCGTCGAGTACCTCGCGCGCAGTGGAAAGAACTTCAATTCAGTTCCGGATAAGGGCGAGTTCGTTGCGCTGCGTCAAACCGCGAATCTTTCGACAGGTGGGACGTCGATAGACCGAACAGATGAGATGCATCCCGACAACATCACCGCATGCGAGATGGCTGCGGGCGTTGTAGGTCTCGATATCGCGGGCATCGATGTGCTCACGCCCGACATCTCGGTCCCATTCCGCGAGAACAACGCTGTCATTATCGAAGTGAACGCGGGTCCCGGTATCAGGATGCACACGCATCCGTCTGAAGGGCAACCGCGCAACGTTGCTGCACCGATACTCGACATGCTGTATCCGCCGGGAAAGGAAGCGACAATTCCCGTCATCGCGGTTACCGGCACGAATGGTAAAACTACGACCACACGCCTGATTGCCCATCTTTTCAGGGTCTCCGAGAATGTCGTCGGATTCACAACGACCGACGGCACGTACCTCGGCAACCGCATGGTCATCGAAGGCGACATGACCGGCCCCTTCTCCGCCAACGTTATTCTCTCGAACCCAACTGTCGATGTCGCGGTTCTCGAGACTGCGCGCGGCGGTATTCTGAGAGCGGGTGTTGGATTCGATGAGGTCGATGTCGGAATCGTTCTCAATGTCACGGCTGATCATCTTGGCCTTCGCGGCATTCACACGGTTGAGCAGCTCGCGGATGTGAAGAGCGTTATTCCCGCAATCGTGAAGCGTGAGGGCGCGGCGATTCTCAACGCGGACGATCCGCTCGTTTATGCGATGAAGGACAAGACGCCGGGTGATCTCGTCCTTTTCTCGACAAAGCCTGAAGGCGAGAGCCCCGAGTTCGAGATGCATCTCTCACGCAATGGAATCGGGGCGCGAATCGAGAAGGATACGTTCGTCATTCGGCGCGGACGACTGAGAATTCCAATTGCAAGTGTGCGCGACGTTCCGCTCATGATGGGCGGTGCAGCGAAGTTCCAGCGTGAGAATATTCTTGCGGCAATTCTCGCTGCATATCTGCAGGGTATGCGCTACGACGATATCAGGGCCGGCCTGCTCTCGTTCTTCCCTTCCCCATCGCTTACGCCGGGCCGCCTCAATCTCATTCGCGTTGGAAACGGCCGGGTGCTCGTCGATTATGCGCACAATCCTGCAGCTATTGCGGGGTTGCTCGAATTCGTTCGAGGTCTCGATGCTAACCGCCGAATTGGAATCATCACTGCGCCGGGCGATCGTCGCGATGAGGATCTTCTCACCGTCGGCAGACTTTCATCGGTGCTGGATCACGTAATCGTTCGCGATGACAAGTATCGGCGCGGGCGCCCACCTGGAGAAATCTCGAGAATCATCGCCGAGGGCCTTCGCGAAGGGGGCTTGAGCGAAGAGCACATCGACGTCGTGCACAACGAGGAGGAAGCTCTCGAGCACGCGATGTCGTACATGAAGGACAACGACCTGATTTTCATTCTCGCGGATGACGTGCCGAAAGTTCTGGATCAGGTGAGGCAGCTTTCGACGGAACAGGGCGTGGTCAGAGGATGACGACCGAACAGGGGCGACCAGATCCCGCAGTCGAAATCCGCATGACGACATTGCACTCGACGCGTGGACCGAACTTCTGGTCCACGCGATCGATCACCCGAATGGACATCGCAGTCGGTGCCTACGATGACATCTCGTCTGCCGATGTAAAGGGATTCACTGAGCAGCTCATGGAAGCGATGCCCGGTTTGATCGAGCATCGATGCAGCATCGGCGAGCGCGGTGGATTTCTCATGCGGCTGCGCGATGGAACGTATGCGGCACACATCATCGAGCATGTCGCGCTCGAGCTCCAGACCATGATGGGTCACGATGTGGGATATGGACGCACTCGCGGTGGCGACATTCCCGGCGAGTACACGCTGATCTTCGAGCATATGCACGAAGCGGTTGGACTGCGCGCTGCTGCACTTTCACTCGACATCGTGCAGCAGGCGTTTGCCGGAACCCTTACGCCCGCAATTGTCGAGCACGCGGTGGCGGAGCTTTCGTCGCTGGCGCAGAAGCCCGATGTGCCGCTGCTTCATCAGCGTGTGCTGTGTGGAATTACTGGCGGATCGGACCGCGCAGCGACGCGCGATGAGATTGTTCGACGCGGATTCGGGACTGATGACCTGATCATCGACATCGCGCCTGCATTTCTCCTTACCGCTGGGCTGCCGTACTCGCGGTCTGACATTGCGATCATCACTGATACGACTCTCACCGATGTTCCCGAGCGATATCAGGAAGCGGAGCGAGCACAGCGACTGATGGCGACTGTTGCCGATGCTGTCGATCGGGGCGGCATCGTGATTGTGCCCGCGAAGGAGTGGGAAATTCAGGACAAGGTGCGCGACGCAGGATGCAGGGTTGCAATTTTTGCGACAGATCACAACGTTACGCGCCGTGACAGGAAGCTCGCTCGCGCAGTTGCGCTCGTCGTCAACGATCGGATAATGATCGACTGGCGCGGAGAAAGATCAGACCATGGCCCGGTGCGGGATGACGCGCCGATTACCGCTCAGGTTGCGGGCGCGCTTGCCGCGTTCACGCTGAATGAGCTTCAGCCGCTCCAGGCGGCGGGGTCAACCGCGGGGTCTCGAGGCTGACGACCCCGCCGCGCACGCCGCCGCAGGACCGTCCGCCGATCCGAGCCGGATTTGAGTCCGGCGATCAATTCGAGGTGGCGCCGGTAATTCGCGCAGGCACTCTCGTCATGATCGGCGGCGCATGCACGCCCACCGGCGAAGCGCTCGGCTCATTCGTGAATCTTGCAGCGGCGGCCGAGGGCGGGCCGATTGTCGCTATCACATCGGCATCGCGTGATGTGCGGGGCAGTGCTGCTCACTGGAAGAACGATTTTGCAACGGCAAAGGCCGGCGATGTCGTATTTCCGATCATTGAAACGCGAGACGACGCTTCGAAGCGCGAAACCGCAAAGATGGTCGCAAAGGCGCGCGGCATTTTCCTTGGCGGCGGTGACCAGGTCAAGCTCATCACGACACTGAGCGGAACGCCGGTTGGTGATGCGATCTGGGATAATTACGTCAGCGGCGGAATTGTCTGTGGTACAAGTGCCGGCGCTGCTGCGCTGACGGAGCTTACGCTCGCAGGAAATGAAGTTGACGAAGAAGGCAATCTTGTCGAGCAGTACATTGGCCCCGGGCTCGGCCTTCTCGGCTTCAAGACGATAATCGATACTCACTTCTCGCAGCGGCGGCGGTTGTATCGATTGTTCGTTGCAATTGCAGGTTATCCTGAAATCATGGGACTCGGAATTGACGAGGACACGGCCATGATTGTCCGCGGTGAAGTTGGCAAGGTTGTCGGAAAGGGTGGAGTTACTTTCGTCGATGGACGCACTG
>DASUXX010000491.1:0-5062 GCA_036377755.1 Gemmatimonadaceae bacterium | reverse complement strand
CGTTCGGAGCGGAGCCAGTCGAGATTGCGCGCTTTGCTGAGGCGAGTGGTAGATACGCATCTCTCACGGTAAGACTCACACGGCTCTCACAGCTCGCAGGACCCGTCACAGAAGTCGTTGGAACCACAGTCGCTACAGCGCTCCTGTGGTTTGGTGCTCGCGAAGTTCTCGTCGACCATCGCATGTCAGGCGCTGATCTCATCGCGTTCCTTCTGTATGCGCTGAGAATGCTCCAACCCGTCAAGGCGCTGTCACAGCTTCCAACGAGCGCGCAATCGTCGTTCGCGGCTGCCGAGCGTGTGTTCGAGATTCTCGATTCACCGTCGGAGCCGCAGACTGACCGCGGTACTCGCGAAACCATGACTTTCGATCGCGAGATTGCATTCGAGGACGTGTCGTTCTCCTACGGTGAAGCAGATGTGCTGTCTCACATCTCATTCGTTGCGAGCAAAGGTGAAGTAGTCGCGCTTGTCGGAGCGAGCGGTGCCGGCAAATCGACTCTGGTCGATCTGATACCGAGGTTCTACGAGATCGAGCGCGGCCGCATCACGATCGACGGAATCGACACCCGTACGGTAAAGCTGCCGGCGTTGCGGGCGCTGACTGGCATCGTCAGCCAGGATACAGTCCTCTTCAACGATACCGTCCGCAGCAACATCGCATACGGTACCGTGCGGGTGTACAGCGACGAGCAGGTGGAGGCCGCTGCGAGGGCGGCAAACGCACATTCCTTCATAGCTGAGCTCCCCGACGGATACAACACGATGCTGGGGGAGCGAGGCACACGTTTATCAGGCGGACAGCGGCAAAGACTCGCGATTGCACGAGCCTTGCTCAGGGATCCGCCAATCCTCATCCTCGACGAGGCCACTTCGGCACTCGACACCGAGTCGGAGCGACTGGTGCAGGAGGCGGTGGACAGACTACTCGAAGGAAGAACAGTATTCGTGATCGCACATCGCTTATCGACAATCGTTCATGCCGACCAGATACTGGTCCTCGACAGAGGCCGGATCATCGAGCGGGGAACGCACGCCGAGCTGCTCGCGGCTGGCGGCGCATACAATCGACTTTATACGCTCCAGTTCGGCCGCGCGCCGAGGAATGATCCAATGATGTCATCGGCGGTCTAAGTGCGGATATTGTTCCTTCATTGCGCGCGGGACTGGTCAGGCACCGCGCGCGCGTTTGCTGTCGCAGCGCGTGGTCTCGCGGCGCGCGGTTACGACGTGACGTATCTCGCGCAGCCTCATACGAGTGTGGAGCAGCAGGCCTCGCGTATGGCGACTGTTGCGTCACGCATCGGTGGCGACGATCCCGTTGCTCCCAAAAAGGATGTTGCGCCCTTCAATGTGACGCCGTTCGTATGCAGCGGGTTCTGGTTCGCCGCTGCGTGGCGCCTGCGTCATTTATTTCGCAGCTGGGATCTCGACATTGTATTCGTTCACACCGAGCGAGAGCATCTCATTGCAGCCATGGCATGCTGGCTTGGCCGTCGCGGCAGGGTTGTACGGCGAGTGCCGTCCGCGCGTGAGCTGAATCTTGGAACCGCAGGCAAGCTTGCAAACTGGCTCACCGATACGTCGTTCATGTTCGGCAGCGAAGACGAAGCACGCCGCGCCGGTCTTGGCCGCCATGGCCGGGTTCACATTGGAAAGCTCGGAGTCGATGTCTCGCGATATCCTGAGCGACCCGTACCATCGCAGCCGCCGCGACCTGAAGATATCCGCTACATCATCTGCGTTTACGACCGCACGTCGAGAGGCAGGGCCGCAACTGCGATAAGGACTGTTTCGATGCTCGCACCGCGCCATCCGTATCTCCGGTTGATAATCTTCGGTGCCGGATCGGATAGCGAAGATCTTCGCATGCAGGCCGCTGCTCTCGACGTCATGCACCTCGTGAGCTTCCTCGGCGAGCGGGATGATCACATGACCCTGATGCGTGATGCCGAGCTTGGGTGGGTTGTCGCAGAAGCTGACACAGCGGCGTATGGCATTCTGGATCTCATGGCGCTCGGTGTTCCTGTGATCGCGGCGTCGAGTGGTGTCGGCGAGACCTATGTTGCTCATCTCATAAGCGGAATCCTCGTTCCTCCCGAGGATGCGCCGACTACAGCGGCAAGTGTAGTCACGCTTCTCGCAAGCGAAGAGCAGAGAGTTGCAATGGGTGCTGCGGCGAAGTCACGCGTCGCGAGAGAGTTTCCCGAGACCGCGATGATCGATGGCTTCGAGGCGGTAATCCGCCATCGCTGAGACTGCGGTCTCGGTAGTGATTGCCGCGCGCAACGAAGCGGCAAACATTGCCTCGTGCATTGCGAGTGTGAGCTGGGCTGGGGAGATAATCGTCGTCGAGGACGGATCGACTGATGATACCGTTGCGCTTGCAACCGCCGCCGGCGCGCGCGTGATACACAACGCATTCACGACGATTGGCTTGCAGCGCAACGCTGCGATAGAGCAGGCGCGGGAAGAGTGGATTCTCGTCGTGGATGCAGATGAAAG
This sequence comes from Gemmatimonadaceae bacterium, assembly GCA_036377755.1. Taxonomy (GTDB): domain Bacteria; phylum Gemmatimonadota; class Gemmatimonadetes; order Gemmatimonadales; family Gemmatimonadaceae; genus UBA4720. Next base: position 2,558 of record DASUXX010000491.1, on the reverse strand, counting down.
AGCGTCCCCTGAGCTTGGACGGGAGGTCGCTGCAGCGATTGCCGCTCCACGCTTCGATGCTTACAGGGTTTCCCGCCGCAACTTCTTCCTCGGCAGCGAAGTGCGACACGGTGGATGGGAGAGCGATCGCCCTGTTCGACTCTTTCGCAGAACGATTCGATACAATGCGAATCGCGTCCACGAGCACGTGGATGTCGCGGGAAATGCCGGCGATCTCAACGCGTCGCTCACACACGAGCCGTATCCGACACTCGACAGCTGGTTCGAGAAGCTGGGCCGCTACAGCAGATGGTGGGCAGAGGATAGATACACTCGCGGAAAACGCGGCAGTATCATGTCAGTGGTTACTCGGCCGCCGCTCCGGTTTGTCACGATGTATCTCATTCGCGGTGGGTGGATGGATGGGGCGCGCGGCGCGGTGCTCGCGAGCATGGCCGCAACGAGTGTCATGGCGAAATACGCGCAGCTGTGGGCGATGACCTTGCGCCGCAGCAGATGAGAATCCTGCTCGTAGGCAGCAATAATCCATGGAGAATGGAGGCGGCTGTCGAAAAAGCTATGCAGCGCGCAGGTCATGAGACCCTTCTGATCGACGATCGGAGAACCAAGCGACTCATCGGATGGCGCATGACGCAGCGCTGGGCGCGATGGCAAGCCGAACGCTTCGTTCCCGATTTTGTTTTCTTATCGAAGTGTCTCGCTCTCGATCCGGAGACTGTCGCCGGGATTATCGACGGAAAACCGAATGCGATGTGGTACCACGATCCGCAGTGGCATCGTGACCTTCACCGAAAGGACATTGGCCACATCGCGACGATTGGAAAGCTCGCGCGAACCTTTTTCGTGACGGGATTCGAGAACGAATGGCGCGCGCATGGACTGAATGCGGAGTTTCTTCCGGCGGCAGGCGATGCTGCGATTGCTCCGGTTGCCCATGACGACAGGTTTGCATCACAAGTTGCCTTTATCGGAACCGGGTATGACCCTGATCGCGCGCGGCTGCTGGTGCAGATTGCGAAGGAGCTTGATGTAAAGGTGTGGGGTCCTGGCTGGGAAGAATGGAAAGACAACCTGAACTGGGGCGAGCGATCAGTCGAAGGTCGCGATTTCGCAGCCGTCTGCTCGAGCTCGTCGATTACCCTCGGTATCAATCCGACTCGTGCAGCGGGTGGAGTTGCGTACACGTCTGATCGCACGTGGATGGTGATGCTTGCAGGCGGCTTCTATCTGGCGCAGCGAACACCCGGCGTGGCTGCGATGCTGCGTGAAGGAGAGCACTGCGGCTTTTACGAGAATGCTGCTTCATGCATCGAGCAGTGTCGCAAGTATCTCGCATCGCCGGATGAGCGCGAGAGGATTCGCGCGAATGGCGAGCAGTTTGTGCGCGCAAATCACACGTATGACCAGCGCATTGCGAATATTCTCGAGAACAAGCAGTTCGTGAATCCACTCGCAGCGTGAGACATCTCTTCATCACCCAGGATTATCCGCCGGACCTGGGTGGAATGGCGCGGCGACACGTAGAACTTGTGAGGCGATTCGGCAACGCGACCGAATCGATGGAGGTGTCGACAGTCCAGCTCGACAATGCTGCCGGGTTCGATAGTCGCGAGCCGTATTCGATTTACAGGCAGCCGTTCCATTTTCGCGAGGCAAACCGGTTCAACCGCCAGCTGCAATGGTCGCGCTGGCTGGTCACGCATGCGCGCAACCGCGTCGATGTTATTCATTGCGGCAACATTCGTCCCGCAGGTTATCCGACCAGCTGGGCGAATATGCGGCTGAAAATTCCGTACATCGTCTACGTCAACGGCGGAGACTTGCTGCGTGAGCGGCAGAAGATCGCAGGCAGCTCACTCAAGCGAAATACTGCGCGGCGAATCCTGGGCAATGCGTCTGGAATTGCAGCAACTTCGGAGTGGGTTGCTGGCCTTACACGCGAGGTGATGGAGCAGGCGGGAGTACGAACTGCTCCCCCCGTTTCGGCGCTTGGTCTTGGCACCGATCCCGCTGCGTTTTCTTCGTCACACGCAACGGGAGAATTGCGCCGAAAGTGGAATCTGGGTGATGAACCGGTCCTGCTAACCGTCGCGCGGCTTGTGCCTCATAAGGGGCAGGACACAGTCATTCGCGCTATGGGAAAACTGAAAGACCGCTTTCCCGATCTGCGTTATGTGTTGGCAGGGGAGGGCGTTGACGAGTCGCGGCTGCGCTCGATTGCGCGCGATGCCGGAGTAAGCGAGCGCGTTGTATTTGCCGGTGCGGTAGATGACAGTGAGCTTCCCGATGCTTATGCGTCCTCAACGATATATGTCGGTGCCTCACGAATTGACAACGTCATCAATGCCGAAGGGTACGGCATCTCCTTTCTGGAAGCTTCAGCATCGGGATTGCCTGTCGTTGCGGGCGATTCAGGAGGTGTGCGATCCGCAGTACGCGATGGTGAAACGGGACTCGTAATTGCTCCAACCGATGTCGATGCGTGGGCCGACGCGATTGGCTCATTACTCGATGACCAAGCACGCAGGAAGGCATTGGGTAGTGCCGGACGAAATGCT
>DASUXX010000490.1:0-7937 GCA_036377755.1 Gemmatimonadaceae bacterium | reverse complement strand
AGCGTGAGCAGCCTGTTCATGTCACGCGGATGCAGTCCAATCGATGGCTCGTCGAGAACGTAGAGTGTATCGACGAGCTGTGAGCCGAGTGAGTTAGCGAGACCGATGCGCTGCGCTTCTCCGCCGGAGAGGGTGCGCGTTGCGCGATTCAGTGAGAGGTAATCGAGTCCCACGTCGCGAAGAAAACGAATGCGCTCGCGCGCCTCGCGGAGAATTGTTTCCGCAACGTTCTGCTCGAACTGTGACAGCTCGACGTTCTCAACCCACTCGCACAGGTCTGCAACGCTGAGCTCGGCAACTGCGGCAATCGTGCGATTGTCGACGCGAACGTTCAATGCTTCAGGCTTGAGCTTGGTGCCGTGACAGTCCGGGCACTCCTTTGCGAGCTGATACTGTCGCAGGAAGACGCGGATGTACTGCTTGTAGCGCTTTTCCTCGAGATCTTTCAGGAAAGGAAAAATTCCCTTGTATCCGCGGGTGCGCGCATTCAGCAGAATGTGGTGTTGCGATGCTGTGAGATCTTTCCACGCACGATCGAGAGGAATTCCCTCGCGGCGGGCAAAATCCGCGAGTGCGCGCCGCTTGTTGTCGTAGCGAGGCTTGGTCCACGGATCGATTGCGCCGTCGCGAAGACTGCGATCCGGATTGCAGACGATGAGCGATTCGTCGTACTCGAGAACCGCACCGAATCCGTTGCAGCGCTCGCATGCGCCGCGCGGATTGTTGAACGAGAAAAGCTGCGGCGACGGAGAAGGAGCTCGCGTCCCGTCATAGGCACACTCGAATCGCTCGGTGAAGCGGAGCTTCTCGAGAGTATCGGCGAGTATCACGACGCATTCACCATCGCCGTCCGCGAAGGCAGTCCCGATTGCATCGTTCAGTCGCGAGCCGATGTCGTCGGACAGCGCGAGACGGTCGACTACAACGAGAACTTCTGCGGATCGGGTGAGGTCGATTTTCGAGCTCTCGAGATCGTCGAGATGCGAAATAGCGCCATTGGCGTAGACGCGCAGATATCCCTGCGCTCTCAGATTCTCGACGACGACTTTGTGCGTGACTTTGTCAGACAGCCGAAGCGGAAAGGCGACATAGAATCGCGTTCCTGAGGCGAGCCGCATCACGGTATCTGCAACCGATGAAACGGTGTCAGGCTTCATCTCGCGCCCGCATACTGGACAATGCGTGTGGCCTACGCGCGCCCAGAGCAAACGCAGGTAATCGTAGATCTCGGTCGCCGTGCCTACTGTCGACCGCGAGGTTTTCGTCGGATTGCGCTGCTCGATCGCGACTGCTGGAGAGAGTCCGTCGACCGAGTCGACATCGGGCTTCTCCATCCTTTCAAGGAACTGGCGCGCATATGCCGAGAGTGACTCGACGTACCGGCGCTGGCCTTCGGCGTAGATCGTATCGAAGGCGAGGGAGGATTTTCCGGAGCCAGAGGGCCCGGTAATGACCGTGAAGGTGCGGCGGGGGATCTCGAGGTCAAAACCCTTGAGATTATGCTGCCTTGCGCCGCGGATAATGATCGAATCCTTCACAACTGCAATCTAATTCGTTTTACCGAACAAAGACCGATTTACTAGAGCGGCATCTGAAGACCTGGACACGGAGCCACGCCCGCCTTCTACTGAAGCTGCATCTGAAGACCTGGACACGGAGCCACGAAGTAACGGAGGTCACACGGAGGAATACTTTTTTCTTTTTGTTCGTTGCCTGCGCAAAAGGCTCTAGCGTTTGCAGCGAACCAAACAAAAGAAAAACCTCCGTGAACCTCCGTTACTTCGTGACTCCGTGTCTAGGTCTTCAGATGCTGCCTCAGTAGGAAGATCTAGAGTCGGCGAACCAGGCGCCCAATCAACAGCAGCACGATTGCGCCTAGAGTCGCTAAAGCGATGGACCGAAAGTCAAACGCTCCGGCGGTAACTGAACCCCAGCCGAAGCGCGTGCCGAGGTACCCTCCAATGAAGGCACCCACGATTCCAAGAACGATTGTAATGATGCATCCCGAGGGGTCCCGCCCTGGCACCAGGAACTTCGCGAGTGTTCCCGCTACCAGACCCAGAAGGATCCAGTAGAGCCAGAGCGGCATTGCCTAACCCCTCGTGCGAACCGCGCCCGCGTTTCCGTTACGGAACCCGCGTGCGTCCTCGCGTTGCCATCCTGTAGATCCACAGCAGGATGAGCGCTCCAACGATTGCAAGCAACAGGCTCTGGATCGAGAAACCAGTCAGCGGAAGTCCCATCAGTGTGCTGCCAAGGAATCCACCGATGATGGCGCCAACTATTCCGATGATCATCGTGACGATGATGCCGCCAGGGTCATTGCCTGGCATGATTGCCTTGGCGATCGCGCCTGCGACCAGTCCAATGACGATCCATGCGAGAAAGCTCATGTCTCCTCCGTAAGGTGAAATGCGGCCAGGTACCTGGACGACGCCTCCGGGGAGTGCAACCTGCGTACCATCCCCTGGGGCGGTAGCGTGGGGGTTACTCTGCCGTTACCATACCGCTCGATGTCGAGCCCCGCAACCCTGCACGAAGAAGACGCGCTTTCGAAAACATACGACCCGCGTCTCATGCGGCGCCTTTTACAGTATCTCGCACCGTACAAATCCCTCGTAATAGCGTCACTCGTGCTCCTCATGATCAGTGGCGCGCTCCAGCTCGTCGGACCCATTCTCACCGAGCGCGTAATCGACGTCGCGCTCCCGCGCCGCGACTCCGCCGAGATACTTCGCATCACCGGTTTGTTCGCGCTGACGCTGGTAGCTGAATTCTTCCTCGGCTACGGCGAAGCGATGCTCACCGCGCTCCTCGGACAGCAGGTGATGCGCGATCTCCGGATGGAAATCTTCTCGCATCTGCAGCGCCTCTCGATTTCATTCTTCGACAGGAACCCGGCAGGCCGGCTCATCACGCGGGTTACCTCCGACGTCGAAACCCTGAACGAGCTCTTCACCTCCGGTGTCGTCGCAGGGCTCGGCGATCTGTTCACTCTGCTTGCAATCGGTGTTGCGATGTTCATCATGGACTGGCGCCTCACTCTTGCAGCGCTCGTCGTGATTCCGTTCATCTTCGGAGTGTCGCACTGGTTTCGCTCGAGAGTGCGCGATTCATATCGCGATATCAGGACAGCTCTCGCCCGCATCAATGCATTTCTCCAGGAGCGCCTCACCGGAATGCGCATCGTCCAGCTATTCGGGCGCGAGGAGATGGAAGTCGGCCGCTTCAAGAAGCTGAATGCGGTTCATCTCGATGCGAACGTGCTCGCAATCAAGTATTACGCGATCTATTTCCCCGCGATCGAAGTCTTCACCTCTGTCGCACTCGCAATTCTCATCGTGACGAGCGCGCGATTCGTGGAAGCGGGAACACTCACCGTCGGAACAGTCGCGGCTTTTCTTCAGCTCAGCAGGCGTTTCTATCAGCCTCTTCAGGACCTCGCGGAAAAGTTCAACATCCTGCAAACGGCGATGGCCAGCTCGGAAAGAATCTTCATTCTTCTCGATACCGAGCCATCTGCTGCAATAGTGCCGACTGCAATTCCTGTGAAGCGCGCAAATATTCCGGTGACCGTGAGGTTCGAGGATGTGTGGTTCGCGTACGATGTCGGCCACGTCGCGCGACTGGATACGGATACGGGCTCGACACCTGAATGGGTACTGAAAGGCGTGTCATTCACGGCGGAACCAGGCCGCACGCTCGCGCTCGTTGGTCACACCGGTGCAGGGAAGACGACGATCGTGAATCTTCTGATGCGATTTTATGATGCTCAGCGCGGGCGGATTCTCGTCAACGATCGCGACATTCGCGAAATGCCGTTGAGCGAGCTGCGCGGACTCATCGCCTACGTGCAGCAGGATATTTTCCTCTTCGCGGGCGACGTCAGCACGAACATTCGCCTCGCCAATCCGCTTACGAATGACGAGGTCGTTAATGCAGCCCGACAGGTAGGCGCTGATCGCATCATCAAGCGCCTTCCCGATGGATATAGCCAGCAGCTTGGAGAGCGAGGATCCTCGCTCAGCGTAGGAGAGAGGCAGCTCCTCTCGTTCGCTCGAGCCATTGCTGCGGACGCCTCGCTCCTCATCCTCGACGAAGCCACGAGCGCAGTTGACAGCGAGATCGAAGCCGAGATCCAGCGGGCGCTCGCGGTTCTCATGGAAGGCAGAACGACAATAGCCATTGCCCACCGGCTCAGCACAATCGTCGGGGCGGACGAGATTCTCGTGCTGCATCATGGGGAAGTGGTCGAGCGGGGGCGTCACGACGACCTTCTCGATCGCCAGGGTCTGTACGAGCGACTGTGGCGGCTCCAGAGCGGGGAGGCACCCCGCGGAATACTCCGGGCAGGATAGTGCTTGCCGGGGCACTTGGCGGTGGCGTAGTTTGTGTATCGACGAACCGTTTAGAGAGCTAATTCCTTTGACTTCATATAGCCCGCGCCGAGCGGGGAGCGCTCTTTAGTGCACCTGGCTGTTTCAGCTAGAACCGACACGGGCAGACTGCGAAAGGGTAACGAAGACAACCTTTACGCTGACGCCAATCAATACCGCGGCTTATTCATAGTAGCCGACGGAATGGGCGGACACGCCGCAGGCGAGGTCGCCAGCCAGATGGCTGTCGATCTGATCGCCGGCGAGCTAGCCGATCTCAACGACCTTTCTGCAGATAATGCCGGCGAGCGCGTAAAGAGCACGCTCAAACAGGCTAACCGGCAGGTATTTCAGCGAACGATGCGCGAGGTCGAAAAGACCGGTATGGGGAGCACCGCGTCGGCGCTGCTGATCTCGGACACCCGCTACCTGATCGGACACGTCGGCGACTCGCGCATCTATCTGGTTCGCGACGGGCAGATGCGGCAGCTCACGCGTGATCACTCCCTCGTTCAGGAACAGGTCGACGCGGGAATCATCACTCCGGAGCAGGCACGTCATCACCCGCAAAGCAACGTCATCACCTGCTGCATCGGAATGTCGAGCGACATCGACCCGGACATCATCTCAGGTGAGACGCGCGTCGGGGACGTATTCCTTCTCGCGAGTGACGGGCTCACCGGAATGGTGGATGATCGGAGACTCCAGCAGCTGCTTCAGTCGAGAGCTACACCGGAGCGCATCGTCAATGCGATGATCGCCGACGCGAACAACAATGGCGGCATCGACAATATCACGGCAATCGTCGTGAAGGTCATCACTGCTGACACGCAATTTGCAACTGGTGACGTGACGCCGATCCCGCAGGCCCGGTGAGATGTCCCAGCCGGGGGAGCTAAGCCCCGCAACGAGCGGCGAAACTGTAGGCGACATAGCAGGCCTTTACCTCGGCAACATTCTTTATGCGATCGAGCTCGCTGCTTTGTCTCTCGAAGACCAGGAGCGGCCTGATGACGCCGCGTTCTACCGCGGAATAGCGAGGAAGCTCGCAGAAGCGCGAGGCAAGGAAAAGGAGAATCGATAATGGCAACAGCAACACTTCCCACCCCGGTCAGCAGCCACGACACGTTCCCGATCAACGGAACCGACTACATAGAATTCTGGGTCGGCAACGCGCGCCAGGCTGCGCTTTATTATCGCGCTGCTTTCGGATTTGAGCTCGTTGGATATCGCGGCCCCGAGACAGGCGTTCGCGATCGCGCTTCGTATCTGCTTCAGCAGGACAAAGTGCGATTCGTTCTGACGACTGCGATCAAGTCGACCGGCCAGATTGCGGAGCATGTGTTCAAACACGGCGATGGCGTGCGTGACATTGCGCTCTGGGTAGATGATGCACGCACGGCTTATCAGGCGGCACTGGACCGGGGTGCAGCGCCGGCGATGGAGCCGACCGTGATGTCAGATGACAACGGTGAGATCGTGATTGCCGCGATCAAGACCTATGGCGACACGATCCACAGCATTGTCGAGAGAAAGAACTACAACGGATTGTTCATGCCCGGCTTTGTGCCGATGGAGTCGCCGTACAAGCCGACTTCAACCGGGCTCAAGTATGTAGATCACTGCGTCGGCAATGTCGAGCTCGGGAAGATGAACTACTGGGTGAAGTTCTACGAAGACGTGCTTGGCTTCACCAACATTCTCTCATTCGACGACAAGACCATCACGACTGAATACTCCGCCCTGATGTCAAAGGTGATGGCGAACGGAAACGGCCGCATCAAGTTCCCGATCAACGAGCCGGCAGAGGGCAAGAAGAAGTCGCAGATCGACGAGTACCTCGAGTTCTACGATGGTCCTGGTGTTCAGCATATCGCGATCGCGACGGATGACATCATCAGGACCGTGCGCGATCTGAAATCGCGCGGTGTAGAGTTCCTGCGCGTTCCGTCGACGTATTACGAGAGCGTTCCGCAGCGAGTTGGCAAGATCGATGAAGACATTGCGCCGCTGCAGGAGCTTGGCATTCTCGTCGATCGCGATGATGAAGGATATCTCCTCCAGATATTCACTCGGCCTGTCGAAGATCGTCCAACGGTTTTCTACGAGATAATTCAGCGCAAGGGAGCAAAGAGCTTCGGCGCAGGAAACTTCAAGGCGCTGTTCGAGGCGATCGAGCGCGAACAGGCACTTCGCGGTAATCTCTGATGCCAAGCTATCACACACTCGGAGCGATACCGCGCAAGCGGCACATCGCATTCAGAAAGCCCGATGGCGGATTGTACGCCGAAGAGCTGATGGGGCACGAAGGGTTTACGGGAACGTCAGCACTTCTCTATCACACATACCCGCCGACGACCGTGAAGTCCGTGAGGCGTGTCAAAGAAACGAAGCTCATCGCAGATCCTGATCAGACTCTTCATCATCGTCATTTCCTCACTTCGCGTGTGAAGAAAGGCGGCAGCGCGATCATGGACCGCCTGCCCATCCTGTTCAATCAGGACATTGCGATGTACTACGCCGAGCCTGATCAGACTGATTCGTTCTTTTATCGGAATGCGCAGGCAGACGAGCTCGTTTATGTCAGTAAGGGGAAGGGAATTCTTCAGACAGTGTTCGGAGATCTCCCCTATGGTGAGGGCGATTATCTCGTCATTCATCGCGGAATTCTTCACCGTTACGAGATGGATGGCGGCAGTCCGCACAAGCTCGTGATCTTCGAGAGCCGCGGCCATGTTCGAACGCCAAAACGATATCGTAACGAGTTCGGACAGATGGTCGAGGGCGCGCCATTTTCCGAGCGCGATATTCGCCGGCCGCTGACGCTCCAGCCCCATGACGAGAAGGGTGATTTCCCGCTTTACGTCAAGCAGTACGATGGAATCAACGAGCTCGTGCTCGATCACCATCCGTTCGACGTGGTTGGATGGGACGGATATTTCTATCCGTGGGCGTTCAACATCATGGACTTCGAGCCCATCGTTGGACGCGTTCACCAGCCGCCCCCGGTTCACCAGACTTTCCAAGGCGACGGATTTGTCGTGTGCTCATTCTGTCCGCGTCCGTACGATTTCCATCCTGAGGCGATCCCCGCTCCGTACAATCACTCGAACGTCGATTCCGACGAAGTGCTGTACTATGCGTCGAGCGAGTTCATGAGCAGAAAGGGAATCGAGTTCGGATCGATTACGCATCATCCTGACGGTATTCCGCACGGTCCGCATCCTGGCCGCGCTGAGGCGTCGATCGGAGCGAAGTACACTGATGAGCTTGCTGTCATGATGGATTCGTTCCGGCCATTGAAGGTTGCGAAGGAGGCCATGTCGATCGAGGATCCTGCATATCATCGGTCATGGCTGGAAGGCCAGCACGAGCAGTTTTCTCCGCCGACATCCTGACTCCTTTACTGAAGCGGCATCTGAAGACTTAAACACGGAGCCACGGGGTAACGGAGGTTCACGGAGCTTTTCTTTTTGTCTGGTCCGCCGCCAAAGGGAGAAGTTCTCGCATCGTCAGCGAATAAAAACAAAAAAAGTATTCCTCCGTGAACCTCCGTAACCC
>DASUXX010000489.1:0-3224 GCA_036377755.1 Gemmatimonadaceae bacterium | reverse complement strand
GAACTTATTTACGACATACACCCAACCCGCCCGCACCATCACGGCTGCCAGCGTGAATAATTCGCCTTGATCCACTCCTGCAATGAGTCGGTATCGGAAAGATCGTCGCGGCGAACACGCGGAACGTAGGCCTCATTGCCTGCGCGACGGCGGTTGCGGTACACCTTCATTGGATACCCCACCTGAATAATTCCTGACGGACTCGTCCAGCCCCAGTTCTCCATGTATTGAGTGTCCACCGCGGTGGGCTGTCCCACATGGATCACTGAAGGATGCAGCAGCAGCAGATCCATGAAATCGAGGCAGGCGCTGAAACACGAGGAGCTTGTGACCACCACGATCCTGCCCGGAACAGGAACAGCTTGAGGACGTCGATCTCCTGATGGTGTGTTCGTCGGGCCAAAGAGACTGTCGCCTCTGGAATACGCTGCCTTCATCGAATCGATCAGCATACGCGTGCCCTTTACAGATTCACTCTCGGCGCCATGGCGCTCGATCGACTGCTTGAGCTGCCCTTCGAGTGACTCGAGATTTCTTTTCGATACACGATACTGAATGTATCTGCCGTCGCTCAGCCATTTCTCAGCCTGATCGAGCCACCGCTCGCCAAAGATTGCCTGCGCTATTTCCGCTGCCCATACCGATGAGCCGCCGTCATTGCCGCGCAGATCGATGACGATCAGTGGCCACTTTGGATTGCTTTTCAATAATGCCCTTAGCGAGTCGATCGTCGCACGCATTCGCGGCACTGAATCGCCATCGATTGCGAAGCTTGGAATATCGAGCCAGATCGAACCGTCTGACTCCAACTTTACCCCAAGCGGATGAACCGCAAATCCGGATGATTCTCGACTCGCATCAGAGAGTGCGCGCGAGTTAAGTGAATCCCACTTGAGTGTTACATCGATGCTGCGAGGACCACTTGTGAGCGTGCATCGCGACGGAGCAGCAGCCGTCGGCGGTCCATAATCAATGAGCGTGAAAGGAGCCCACTTGTACCAGTCTGCCTGCGCATTCGGGCGGCCGCGCCATGACAGAATCGTATTTCGGAAATGGGTTTCGATCGGCTTGCCGTCGCAGGACGTGAGCATCGCTCCCTTGAGAGCACTCACTTCTGCACCATATCGATCGTCGACAGACTGGATCACGAACTTTCCATTCCTGTAAATCGGATAAAGCCCCGCGGCGCGTACGCCCTTGAGTGATCGCGACTGTCGCGGACCGACATTGAGATGGCCATCCTGAAAGCGGTTTCCGAAACGGCCAAGCGCGATGCGATACGACTCATAACTATTGATTATCTGTGCCGCGTCGATTGCTTCCTTATACGCGGATGAGAGCGTTTGCCTGAATGCGGGATTGAGGTTATCGACGCTTCCCGGGTGATCCGACGCAATCACATCGCGCGCAAACTCGAGGTCTTTCAGGTAAACCTCTCGCCACACTGTGTCCGCTTGCGCCCTGGCAAGGCGCATCGGCATCGCGGTGACTGCTATTATGGATAGACACAGTGTCCAGGCTCTCATGACATTCCCCTGATTCTTCGACAGGCGAACCTGCCAATTGGTTCAGGGTCACGGCAAGCCAGACGGCACGAACGTGTGGGTGGAGGGATGAGCTCGTAAAAACACGGTACGTCTCACAGCTCGTCATGAGCCGTTTGACGCTTTTTTGACGCTTTACTGGTAAATACCTGCGTTGTGTCCGTTAGACCATTTGTCAGAGCCGACACTCACATTTGCCAGCATGAGCGTACTCGTAGAAGCTGTCTCGATCGTCGTCAAAAGAGCCGCACTCGATTGCAAATATCCGGGCGGCACTGCCGAATTCTTGTGCATGCTCGCATCCCGGAGGTCGGCTGAGCATCGCTTTGTCTGCTCGGATACGAACTTGATCTGCCTCAGCTATTTCACTCCTGACGCCGCGGACCGCGGTGCCGAGACGCTGTTGAAAGCGGGGCTGATCGACATCGACGACAACGAGTTCATCGACTTTGCAATGGTTGACCAGCATTACGGGCCGACATTGCAGTGCACCTGGCTTGCGTGGCAGCGCGAGCCGCCCGGATTCACACGGGCATGGCTCGCTGGTGAGTTACCCGGCGGGCTATCCGTGCCTGACGGATGGACACCAGAAGGGGCACGCAACATCAAGCGCATCGACATTCGCGAGATTCCGGACAAAGCTATGAAGCTCGCCGAAGAAAACGGGGTCGAGACGTGGCTCGATTTTACGACTGGCAGAATTACGACCGGTCGGCCCTAAAAAAGCTAGCGATCGACAACTACGAGAAGCGCGCTGCCGACAGCGCGCTCGCCGTTCTGGTCTGACGGACGATTCATGAGCTTGCCGTCCACTACTATAGTAGTGGATCCGCCGCCGTCGAAGTTCATCGCTTCGTATGCGCCAAGCCTGATCATCATCTGCGCGAGCTCGGCGAGAGTCATACCGCCGTCGGATTCACGGCGTCCGTCGACTGTCATCAGGTAGAGAGTTATTCCGTCTTTCGAGATACCGACTCCAGTGCGGGGATGTCGCTGCGCGGAAAATCTCGGAAACGTTCCTTCGACAAAATCGGAGTATTCGGCAACACTCTTTCCGTCGTTTACAATCACCGGCCATCCCCCCATTACGGTCCGGAGTCGTCCGCGATTCGGAGTGAATCCGATTGTCATTCGCACCGTTCCACCGCGACGTGCAATCGAGCGCACATCGTCGCGACGCAATCCTGTCGCTGCGAGCATTGCTCCGCCGTTCAACGGATGCCGGCCTCCCTCGATCACCGTGCCATTGACGCGGAACCACATCGTGTCGCCGTGCGATTGAACGATCGTGAGAGGTAGAAGCGTTGGATGTCGGCCTGATGTATCGGGTAACGATGAATCGCCCATCGCTTTCGTGTAGACCACAAGTGAGTTGGAATCAGGAGGGAGATAGTTGATTCCATCGATGTGAATCGATCGTGTGCCTTGCTTGATGAAAGCGTTGAGTCGCAATCGCTCGATGTACGCGTGATTCTTCCAGTCGATCAGAATCTGCGAATGCGCGGTGTTGAAGTGATCGTATGGTGAATCCGACACTGTTGTGCCTTTCGACAGCTTACCTTCGATAACAACATTGTTTTCACTCTCACCAGTGCGGACGTTGAAAAAGTCGCCGTTGATTGCGCCGACAACACGTCCCTCCCCCTTGTATCGCGCGGCCATCGAGCTCACAGTCTCGCG
>DASUXX010000488.1:0-2767 GCA_036377755.1 Gemmatimonadaceae bacterium | reverse complement strand
GCTCGAGAACGAACACCCGCATTCGTGACAGCAATGCGGAGTTCATTTCGAATGACGGATTCTCGGTCGTTGCACCGATCAGCGTGATCGTTCCGCTCTCAACGTGCGGAAGAAATGCATCCTGCTGCGCCTTGTTGAAGCAATGTATCTCGTCAACGAAAAGAATTGTCTGCCGGCCGAGCTCGAGGCGTTCCTCGCTCGCTGCAATTATTTCGCGAATGCGCGGTACGCCTTCGGTAACCGCGGAGAACGGAACGAATTCACGATCCGTGTAACGCGCGATCAGCCGGCCAATTGTGGTCTTCCCTGAGCCGGGTGGTCCCCAGAACACCATCGATGAAATAGCACCTTTCTCGATTGCATCTCTCAGCGGCTTCCCCGGCCCGAGCAGATGCTGCTGCCCGACGACCTCATCGAGCGTGCGCGGCCGCATACGCGCGGCCAGCGGCTGCGCCGAGGGCGGAGGACTGAAGAGTGATGCTTCTCTTTTTTGATTACCTCTAAATGCTTTTGGCATTCGCTAGTAGTTCAAAGCCAACCCGGGATAGGCACCGATGAACACTTGTCGGACCGATGCACACCGAAAAAAACCAGGTCAGGCACGGGCACTCACGGACAAACACGGACACTCACGGGCAAAACAATCGCAAGAACGACGAACAAAAAACAAAAAACAAAGAATTGAGTTTGTAATCGAACGTGGTAGATGCTCTCCATTTAGTCAGTGAGTGTCCGTGTTTGTCTGTGAGTGTCCGTGCCTGACCTGGTTTTTTTCAGTGTGCATCGGTCAAATGGGTGGGTATCGGTGGCCGTTCCCCCGGGTTTTCGGGGTTTGAGATCAAGCGACCCGTGATATCACGATTCGAGCCAGAAAGTAGAGCCCCGCACCGGCGAAAAAGCTTCCCTGCAGCTTCCAGTCGCGCTTGGCCTGAAACTCCGGCACCAGATTCGACGCGCCGACGTACAGGCTCACACCGGCGGCGAGCGCCAAGCCGTACTTGCTGAGTGGGCCAATCAGACTCGTCATGAGACCGCCGACGATTGTCGCAATTCCCAACAGTGCGCCCGCGAAGAGAGCGCGCTGACGAGACGCGCCCGATGCGAGGAAGATGCTCGAGATTGCAAGTCCTTCGGGAAGCTTGTGAAGAAGAATCGCAACGAATACGAGAAAGCCGAGCGACGCACGAACATCCACACCGCTCGTGATCGCAACGCCGTCTACGAACGTGTGAAGCAGCAATCCCGCAAGCGCCGATGCGCTCACTGACTTGCTTACCTCGTGAACCTCTTCTCCGAAATGGAAATGAGGAACGAGAGTGTGCTGCGTGAAGTGAACGAGCAGATATCCGATGAGGATCAGCGGAGCTGCGCCCGCGCCGTGCTGTTGAATCGCTTCGGGTGCGAGATCGAGCAGCGCGACAGATAACATGAAGCCCGCAGATAATGCGACGAGCTTCTCGAGAGTCGGCACGCTCCATCGCGAGCGGGACGCAACTGCCGCCGCCCCTGCGATGTTTGCAGCGGCCGCGAGAAAAGTGTACGCGACCGCCAGCCGACTCACGTATGCGTCAGCGAAAGTCTCTCGGCAGCAGCGGCAACGGCAGCTGACAACGTGGGTGCCGGCGCGCGATCCCAGCCGCGCGAGCGCCATGAGCGATCGGCGAGCGCAGCTTTCTCTTCGAGACCGAGTCCCTGAAGGAGATAATACCAGCGGTCCGAGCGCGCGAAGATATAAAGCTCGAGCTGCGGAGTGAGCGTGAGCTGATCGTCGGGACTGTAAAGCGTGAACTCCACGCCACCGTATGTCGCGAGCGGAACCTTGAGCCGTGCAATCGCATCACGCACATCGGGAAGTGCGACGGTTTCCCCGTGCCATATCGACTCCGATCGCAGGTCGCTCAATGCAATGTCGACCGCGGGAGGAAGGTGCTCGCTCAGCGTGTAGAACAAGTCGACCACACGCTCAGCGTTTGCTGCGATATACGCTTCGTAGTGATCATCCTGCTTGTCGAACGTGAATCCATCAACCCCGGAGCGAAACCGCTTCCACACCGTTATGTCAGGATTTCTTCCGCGAAAAAGCATCATCGTCCATGCTGAGGTTGACCCTTCACTGCTTCAAGAAGCTTCTCCCGCGAATTTGCCGCGGGGTCATTAATAACCGTTTCGAGTAACGAGCGTAACGTCTGGCCCACTGCGGGACCCCTGATACCAAGTTTCTCCAGATCGCTGCCATTTACCGCGAGATCCCCGATCTCGATTGGGTCGCGATACGCAGTCCTGACAGCACGCCTGTAGACCGACATGACCGCCTCACTCGACGGAGCCGCAATGCCGGCCTGCCGCTCCGCAGTCCACCGGGCGCCCGCGATGCGGAGGACAGAGGCAAGACGTGTGCGACCAGCTTCAGCAGCCCACCGCCTCAATGACGCATCAGATGGGGTCGGCTCCTGCATCATAGCGTTTCTCATGTCGTCGCGAAGGGTCTGCCACGCTGCGGCAACCGATCCAATCCACGCTGCATCCGCGTTCGAGAAGCGAAGCCCCTTGAGAATTCCCTGGATCGAACCGTGAGGTGCAGCCGAGAACAGCGCGATCATGCGATTGACGCGGCGCTGGGGGCGCATCGCCAGTCCTGGCGCGCAAAGATTATCGAGAGTCGCAAGATCGAGCGCTGAGATATCTGCGAGCGCAGGAATCAGGGTCGCGAATGACCCGCTCGTATGCCACATCGCAAACGCACGACCAGGTTTCGCAACCTGATCCA
>DASUXX010000487.1:0-2101 GCA_036377755.1 Gemmatimonadaceae bacterium | reverse complement strand
CTGACGGTTCGGGCGAGATGAGCGACGAAGAGAAGTCGCAACTCGACTCCATCAAGAAAGAATCAGGGACTCCAACCGTCGATAACAAGGCGGTCATCCCTGAGAAGCCCCGCAGCAAAAAGAAGTAAGGAACGTCGATGGCACTCCCGACGGGCGAAGACCTGAAGACCTATCTCAGAATCGAAACCGATGCTGAAGACGGGCTTTGCGATGAACTCGTAGAGTCTGCGACCGCGCACGCTGAATCTCTGATCGGCAGGCCGATTGAGCCGACACAGAAAACGTTCGCCAGTCTTCGCAGTATTCGCGACGAATACGGACGGAGTGTCATCTATCTCCCTGAGTATCCCGTGTCCTTGAACCCTGCACTAGTGCTGAAGGACGAGAACGACGACACGGTGAGCGCGGGGGATTACACAGTAGTCGATTCAGGACGCATCACATCAGTTGCCGGAAAATCGTTCGCCTCATGGCCGTATCAGGCAACCGCTACAGTCGGTCTCGCGCTCTCGATCGACTACGAGCGGAAGTACGAGCCGATGCTGAGAACGCTGATACTTGGACTCGCGTCGATCGCGTACAAGCAGCGTGACCCGAACGTCACGAACGATTCCAATCTCGGCGTGTCGTGGGCGTCCAACGAGAACACCGAAGGGCTCCCGCCGTACCTGTATTCCATCGTCCGCAAACTCAGGCCGCCGAGGATACGGTGAGCGAGTCGTCTCGAGACGAGCGGGTCAAGGTGTACAGCTTCTCCGATGCTGGAACGGGCGGACGTGCGGCGCCGACGTACACCTATGTCCGCTCATACTGGGGCAGGCGGCAAAGGCCGTCGATGCGTGAGGTCACGGTCGCAGGTCAGGCGTCACAGGTGGCCGATGAAGTGTTCGAGTTGCCCGGCCATGCAGTGATAGATCAGGACGGTGCTATCAGGTCGCAGTCGGGCACGCTCTACAAGATCACCGGAGTCGAACCTGTGAAGGGTTCGGTGCACTCGGAGATAATGGTGCGAGCGGCCTACGCGGACGAGATGCAGCTAGTGGTGGTGGAGTCGTGACTACCTGGACTAGCAACCTCGACCAGTTCCTCCGCGATCAGGACGAAGCGGAACGCATGGGCGTCATCGCAGCCGCGTACATCCTTGTAAACTCGGTGAAGCGTGCGCTTAAAGGCGGATATACGTCAGGCGCGTTCGTCACTGGCCACGTCATCAACTCCGTTACGCGGAGTGCTCCATTCCGTGAAGGGATGGGCTGGTCGATCAAAGTCGGCACTAACCTCGACTACGCGCTGTTCTGGGAAATCGGGCATCACAACGTCTTCACGCGGAAATATGAGCGTGTCGAAAAATGGCGTCCTGCATTCATGGACTCGCGTCCTGAGATGGTGGCTGCTTATGCGCGGACGTGGGAAAGAGCGATGGCGAAGTGGAGGGCTAACTGATGGCTACCACATCGACCACATCGCTTCAGGATCAGCTACGCACACGATTGCTGACGTTCAACACGAACGCACTGGACGCAATCGTGACTGACCTGTGGATCGACTATCCGCCCGATACTGCCGCGTTCCCATACGGCGTCATGCGGATCGTCGATAACACGCAGGACACAGACTACGACGCGAACCGTTTCACGGTTCAACTCGAAGTGATGATTTACGGCAACAAGAGAAGCCAGATGCAAGCGGTGGAGAACGCGGCTGACGCCTGTGACAAGGCGATGATCGACTATGTGGACTCCACGTCTGGCATCACATGGGCGCGAGGCCGGACGAGAGCGACAGCGCCCGCAACGAACGATCCTGCTTTCCGTGAGAGCGCAACGGTGCGCCTCGTTTACGAGCTGGTCGTGTACCCGCTCTATCTCAATCAGGAGTAACAACAAATGCCAAGCTCGTACACAACCGACATGCCTGACGACATCATCCTCGATTCGGGGGTGCTCTACTACGATCCCGTGACTCCGGGAACGATGGTCAAGTTCGGCGGCACTCGCGGCGGACTGACGTTCAACAGGAACCGCGAGCTCCGAAACGTGCCGTTCGATGGCGCATCAGGCGCGACCGAAGGACTGCAGCGTTACGTCGATGGCGTACCGAC
>DASUXX010000486.1:0-3344 GCA_036377755.1 Gemmatimonadaceae bacterium | reverse complement strand
GTTCTTCTGCGCTTTTTCCGGTCGCGCAAACTATGTATATGTGTCCGAACCTGTCTTCATACTCTCGATTTATTTTCGCAAGCTCGTCCTGAACGGTGAGAGCTGCATTTTGAGCACCTTGCTGCTCACTCGCCGCCCACCCTTTAGTCGAACGATCACCGATGCGCGGATGATGCGAAAATGCCTCGAGCCAGTCGGCTTCTGAGGTTCTTGACCATTCCTCACCCGCTGCCTGGAATAATGCCTCGCGCGACCGGAATGGTCGCCTGTCGGTCATTGCATCCACCCATCGCGTTGAGCCGCAACACGATCTCAACGCCGCTGCCGCATCAGCCTCGCTCATTGCGTCGAGCTCCGCGACGGTCGTCAAACAGGTCTGCCGAAAAGCCGCAGCCGCGCAACCCCGCCATCAGGATAGATATTGAGACGGACGTGAGTGGCAGGCGTGTTCACAGCCGGCTGAAAGTGATGCCAGCTGTGAGGCTGGATCGGCGATTCCGCGACGAGTGTCGTCCACTCGATCTTGTCGGGGTCGAATTTGCCGGTGGTATCTGCGAGCTCGAGCATTGCGCTGCCTGGCGCATTGCCCTTGAAGTGATCTGTATCGATCTCGATGCGCTCGACAATCCCTCGCTTTGCAAGTCGCACGATTGTCCAGTCGTTACCAGGTCCGCGACGACGCCGTGTTTCCCAGCCGTCAGCCATATGGGTGGAACGCCCGGGCAGAATGAGATTCTGGCGATGACCGTAGTGCATGTCGCTGCACGCTACGACATAGCCGCCACTCTGCATTGCTGCGAGATCTACCTCGCGAACACTCGTGAAAAAATCCGCTGCAGGAATGACTTCGCCGTACACGCGAAGCCGTGCGACTCCGCCATCCGGAAAAATGTTGAAGCGTAGATGTGTAACTCGCCGCTTACTGTCGACCTCGAATTCGTTGGCGTTATTTCCCTTGAGTTGCGTCTCAATGAGAAGCGGCTCCCATTGCACTTCCGATCCCGCAAGCCATTCTGCCGACGGTGTTCCTTCGACGTTCGTCGCGTCTATGCTCGCTCGCTCAGGATAGTTGCCGGTGAAATACGTCGTGTCGATCACTACACCGCGAACGATTCCCGGCGCGCCCAGCCGGATTATCGACCAGTCATGTCCTGGTGTTCGACGCCGACGGGTTTCCCAGCCATCCATCCATTTGCCGCGCTCGGTAAACGCACCTTCGCGCCATTCTGGCGCGGTCGGTTTCAGAAGAGACTCCTTGGGCGCAAAGAACTCATCGTTAGCGATGAGCACAGATCCGCCGAGCCGTTCCGACGCGAGGTCGATGAGATCAGTGAATTGCGCCAACGAGCTCTCCTTTCACGAACGTGCTCTTCACAATTCCATTCAAGGTCATGCCTGCATAGGGAGTGACATGATGCCGATGAAGCAGCCGTTCAGCATCGACGACAAAGGTCGCTTCCGAATCCAGGATTGCAATGTCGGCGTCAAATCCTTCTTCGATCGAGCCCTTCCTGCTCGAAAGCCCCGCGAGAGCTGCGGGAAAGGAGCACATCCAGCGAACGACGTCACTTACATCCAGGCCGCGCCTGCGCGCGCCAGTCAAAACTGCCGCAAGCGACAATTGCAGTGAAGCAATCCCGCCCCAGCAGCCAAAGAAATCTCCATCCGAGTTCTTCATTGCGGGCGGGCAGGGCGAATGGTCGGACGCAATCATGTTGATGTCGCCGTCAATGAGCCCTCTCCATAGAGCTTCGCGCTCTCGCGATTCACGAATCGGCGGAGCGCATTTGAATTCCGTCGCTCCGTCAGGAATGTCTTCCGCAGCGAAGGTGAGGTAATGCGGACAAGTCTCCACTGTGATCGGCAATCCCTTGTCGCGCGCGCGCCGAATGACGTCCAGCGACGTTGCTGACGACAGGTGAACGATGTGAACGGGCGTCGGACACCACTCCATGAGCCGCACCATCAGCTCGATCGCCGAGTGCTCTGCCTCGACTGGACGCGATGCAAGGTAATCGGAATACCTGGAAGACCCACCGCGATGGGCAACCAGACAATCCGGATCCTCTGCATGCACCATCAGTGGCAATCCAGTCTCGGCCAGACGCGGAAACGCCGCGCGGAGATCGGACTCGGTTACGTTGGGAAATTCATCGACGCCAGATGGAGTCAGGAAGCACTTGAACGCTCTCACTCCGGCTCGAGCAAGCGGGACTATCTGATCTGCGTTGCCCGGCACCACTCCGCCGATGAGCTCAACGTTGATAACAGATTTCCCTGCAGCGCACTCGCGCTTCTTAACGAGCGCTTCGACTGTAGTAGTGGCAGGAACGGAGTTGAGCGGCATATCGAGAATGGTCGTGATTCCGCCCGCAACTGCAGCTTTAGTCGCTGTCTCAAAACCTTCCCACTCAGTGCGGCCCGGCTCGTTCACATGCACGTGAGTGTCGATTACGCCGGGCATCACTACATCGTCGCCAGCCTCATGGATGCCGGCTTCAGGAGGAAAGTCATCGTACCCGGCAACACGCTCGATCAGCCCACCCGAAATGTGAATTGAGGCGGCTCGCTCACCCTCTGGCGTTATGACGCGCCGGCCGCGAATGACTTTCAGTCTGTGTCCGCCCAGAATCTGCGCAGAAGATTCAACGATACCTGCAGCCTGTACTCTGCTGTCGACCGCACATCGTCGATCGGCTTGATCTCACCTCGCAGGACTTCCGCTGCTTCATCGATCGACGCGCCGCCCGCGAGCGCCTGCTCCGTCATCTTCGCGCGAACAACAGTCGGAGCGACGCTGCCAAGCGCTATTTTCGGCGAGGGCGCTCGCACGGCAGCCATTACGATCTTCGATATCGCCTGCGCCTGGCGGGTTCCGACTTTTCGAAACCACTGCTTTCCTTCGACAGGAGGAATCTCGATGGCGACAATCAGCTCGTCAGGCCGCATGACCGTGGAGCGATATCCGGTATAGAACGAGTTCATCGGAACCCGCCGTTCCCCATCGAGACTGCGAAGCACGACAATCGCATCCACCGCGGACAATACAGGCACACCGTCAGCTGCAGGTGATCCGTTAGCGATGTTGCCGCCAAGCGTTCCACGATTCTGAATCTGCACCCCGCCGACGAGACGCGATGCCTCGACAAGCATCGGAACCCGCTCCGCAACAATGTGCGACCGCATCAGCGAGGTGTACGATGTCAGCGCGCCGATCACAAGCTTGTCGTCATGAGTCGAGATCATCCGCAGCTCATCGAGTGCCCAGATGTCGAGAAACTGCGTTGGCGTAAACGTGCCGAAGTTGATGCCAACGTATACGTCGGTTGCGCCCGCGATCGGCG
>DASUXX010000485.1:0-4165 GCA_036377755.1 Gemmatimonadaceae bacterium | reverse complement strand
CCTTTACAAGGCGCGCCATGCGTGAAAGTCCAACAGAGAACTGATTCGCGATCAGCTCACCAACAGAGCGAATGCGGCGGTTGCCGAGGTGATCGATGTCGTCCGTGTATCCGCGGCCTTCATGGAGCTCCATGAGGTAGCGGATGATCGCGATGAAATCTTCCTTCGTAAGTACCGTCTCGCTTGCGGGACGATTCGTAAGAAGACGCTGATTGATCTTGTACCGGCCAACGCGGCCGAGGTCGTAGCGCTTCGGCGAGAAGAAGAGACGCTCGAGTGCCTGCTTTGCGGTCTCGCGATTTGGCGCATCGCCAGGACGCAGCAGTGAATAGATCTGCTTGAGTGCTTCTTCTTCAGCGTGCGTAGGATCTTTCGCAAGCGTGTTCTTGATGAGCATCGACTCGGCGCGGCCCGATGGAACGAAAACCTGCACCTTGTTGATCTCAGCCTTGCGGAGCTTCTTGATCAGCTGATCAGAGAGCTTGTCACCGCACTCGGCGAGAACTTCGCCCGACTCGGTGTCCACGACATCGACTGCGATGACGCGGCGGCCTTCTGCACGCTCACCGCGCTCGATGGCATCCATCTCATCGCGGAGATCGATCATCGTGTACGATGCGAACACCTTGATCCTGTCGATCTTGAGGCGGCGAAGACGGTTGTAGACTTCTTCCGTCAGCTCGTCGCCTTCCTTGACGAGAAGATCAGACTGATCGCGCTCGAGCTGAGTGCGTGCTTTCTTGGTCTTGAGACGCGGTGCGTTCGGATCGACCGCTTCACCGGCGAGCGTGATGTTCTCGGCGATGATTGCTCCGAGGACTTCGCGCTGATCGGTGCGGCTCTCGCGCTTCTTCACGAGGTCGAGCTCGCGCTCGCCGAAGAAGAGGCGGAGAATCGAGGAGTTCGTGCCGTAACCGAATGCGCGGAGCAGTGCGGTTGCGGGGAACTTCTTTTTCTTGTCGATGTGAACGTAGATCACGTCGTGAATGTCGACCGTGAACTCGACCCATGATCCGCGGAACGGGATGATGCGCGCGGAGATGAGACGCTGGCCGTTGGGGTGCGTCGACTCTTCGAAGACCACACCAGGCGAGCGGTGCAGCTGGCTCACGATGACGCGCTCGGCACCGTTGATGACGAAGGTTCCGAGCGGAGTGAGCAGCGGAAGCTCACCGAGATAGACTTCCTTCTCGATGATGTTCTTCGGGCGCTTGCCTCCTTCGGTCTCCTCGAAGATGACGAGCTGCAGCGTCGCTTTCAGCGGCGCCGAGTATGTCATGTCGCGCTCGATGCATTCAGCGACGGACTACTTGGGATCACCGAGCGTGTAGCTCTTGAACTCCAGCGAGAAATTCTCGTGGACGTCGGTGATCGGAAAAAGATCCTTGAAAACTCGCTCGAGCCCGATGTCTTCACGGTTCATCGATGCTGCATCGAGCTGCAGCAGCGACTCGAACGCGCGAGTCTGAATATCGAGCAGATGGGGCATGTTCATGCCCTGCTCGAGCTTCGCGAAAGAGATTTCCTTCATCAGTTCTGGCATTTATTCACCTACTGCGCATGCGCAGGCGCAAACAGCTCCACGCCCGTTTTCCGGAAAATTTTTCCGGATGCGGGTTGGAGCGAAGAGAGGAACTTCGGTTGTGAGAAGCGACGCGGTAATTCGATGCATATCGTCGAAGTGTAAGTGAGGGGTCGAGGCTGCCGGCTTGGAGGCCGGCAGCCTTGATGCCCTTACTTCACTTCGACGACGGCGCCCTGCTCCTCGAGCTTGGTCTTCATCGAGGCAGCGTCTTCCTTGGAGACGCCGGCCTTGACGGTGCTCGGAGCACCATCGACGAGATCCTTGGCTTCCTTGAGTCCGAGGCCGGTGAGCTCACGGACGACCTTGATGACCTGGATCTTCTTTGCACCTGCTTCCTTGAGGCGGACTTCGAACTCAGTCTGCTCTTCGGCTGCGGGCGCTGCTGCTGCACCCGCGCCACCGGCGGCGGGAGCTGCTCCGCCAACAGGCGCGGCGGCGATGGTGACGTTGAACTTGCTCTTGAAAGCGTCGATCAGCTCGGCGAGCTCGAAAACCGACATGTTGCCGATTGCGTCGAGAATCTCGTCCTTGCTCATGGTTGCGGTGGCCATTGTGTTATTTCTCCGGAAAAATTAGGCGCCTTCGCGCTGTGACTTGAGCGCGTCGAGCGCGCCTGCAAACATGTAAAGAAGCCCGTTGAGCGCGCCGACAAAGGCGGCCATCGGGGACATCAGGCCGGCACCGAGGTCGGCCATCATCTGCTCACGGGAAGGAAGCGACGCCAGCTGCTTGACCTGCGCCGGATCGATTGACTTCCCTTCGAGCAGTCCGCCCTTAACAGCGGGCTTCTGCTCATTTTCCTTCGCGAAGTCAGTTACGACTTTCGCAGCCGCAACCGGATCCGCTCCGATTACAAGACCAGTCGGGCCCTTGAGCTTTTCGCCGACCAGTCCGCTTTCGTTGACCGCGCGGAGCGCCAACGTGTTCTTGATGACGACATAATCGACGCCCGCCTTTCTCAGGCGACGGCGGAGATCCGTCATGCGCTTCACGTTCAAACCGGTGAAGTCGGTATAGTAGAGCGATTTTGCGTTCGCGAGTTTGTCCTTGAGCTCGCCAACCAGCTGCTCCTTTTCGGTTCTTTTCATCGTGTATTACCGGTAAGGAGTTGTGTCGATTGCGACGCCGGGACCCATGGTGCTGGAGATCGCGACGGTGCGAACATAGACGCCCTTTGCCGCGGCGGGCTTGGAGCGAACGATCTGATCCATGAACGCGGTGAAGTTCGTTTCCAGCGCTTCTGCCGGGAACGAGACCTTGCCGATAGCCGCGTGCACGTTTCCGCTCTTGTCGACGCGGAATTCGATCTTACCTGCCTTGACCTCACGCACTGCGCGAGTGACGTCGAACGTCACCGTGCCTGCCTTGGGGTTGGGCATGAGACCGCGAGGACCGAGAACGCGTCCGAGTGCTCCGAGCTGTCCCATCTGATCGGGAGTTGCAATGAGCACGTCGAAATCGAGCCAGTTCTCCTTGATTCTTGCGATGTATTCGGTGCCGACGTAATCGGCGCCTGCCTGCTCTGCTTCACGCGCCTTTTCACCGGCGGCGATCACGAGCACGCGGACAGACTTACCGGTTCCGGCGGGAAGAACGACCGTACCGCGCACGACCTGATCGGCGTGACGGGGATCGACTCCGAGGCGCACGGCGACTTCGACCGTCTCGTCGAACTTCGCGAATGCCGAAGACTTGACGAGGTCGATTGCCTGGCGGGCCTGATACCGGGTTGCTGCATCGCGCTTTGCGGCAGCTGCTGTGTACTTCTTTCCGTGGCGGCGCATCAGTCCTTCACCTCGAGACCCATCGAGCGGGCAGCGCCGGCGACCATTGCCATTGCTGATTCGATGGTATCGCAGTTCAGGTCAGGCATCTTGATCTCAGCGATCTTGCGTACCTGCGCCTTAGTCACAGATCCCACTTTCGTGCGGTTAGGTGCACCCGAGCCCTTTTCGATTCCAGCTTCCTTTTTCAGCAGGACGGCCGCGGGGGGCGTCTTGGTGATGAAGGTGAAGGATTTGTCGGCGAAGATGGTGATCTCGACCGGGAGAATCGTGTCCTGGCCCTGCGTGCGAGCGTTGAACTCTTTGCAGAAAGCCATGATGTTGATTCCCTGCGGACCGAGAGCGGTGCCGACGGGGGGCGCCGGGTTCGCCTTGCCTGCAGGGATCTGCAGCTTGACGAATCCAGTGACCTTTTTTGCCATGATACTCCTTTTTGCGTTTACCGCGGGGAGCCCGGGATGGGCTTTGCGGTTAGAACTACCACGGTGAGATTAGCGTCGTAGTGGTATCCGACGGGTGCGCTCCTCGCCTTATCGGCCGCCCCGCGCAAGGGCCACCACCCGCGTTCAGGAGTTTGAAAACGCTGTGGCTCTAAGACAGCCTCCAAATGTAACGGAGGCCAACGGGCAATGGTAGTCCTCGATAGTCCTCGATAGTGTAGCATTGAAATAGAAATGTCCGCCCTGGTGAAAATAGAAATGTCCTCTTTCGGGTTACCTTCGAGGCGGAATCTTCGGCCCGGGGGAGGAGATGCTGAAATTGAGTCTTCGCGACAGAGACAAGGTGGCCGTATTGC
>DASUXX010000484.1:0-11802 GCA_036377755.1 Gemmatimonadaceae bacterium | reverse complement strand
CTTCCGATCTTGTGGTCGCCTGATATGTGTGATTGCTCTCGATGAGCTCGATTGTTCTCCTGATTGCATCGAACCCACCCTCGAGTCCCTTTGGAGTCACGAGAGTCAAATCGTCGAGGGAAGTGTGGTACTCGGGATAGCTGTTGTACCGCGTGCGCATGATCGACGCGACGGGGAGATCGACTCCCGGACTGCAATATTGCCTCTCGTCGCTGCCTCGATCGAGATACGAATATTCGGCGAAATCCGGCGCATGTTTTTTCAGAACCAGCTTTGCCGCACGATCTGCAAGCGTATTTCCTGCGCGCGAGCGAAGCAGTGAATACGCACGCTCGTCACCAATGCATGTGACGACATATCCTGCAGCGACTTTCGATTTCAGCTCCTCGAGATGCTTACTGATATAGACAATAGCGCCGATTGTCTCTGGGACGAACACAACGCGGTAGCTGAACCGTCGATCCTTGTTCGATTCAATCCAGCGCGCCAAGGCAGTCGTGACCACCGGTCCGGACAGCTCATTGTTCGCCATCGACGGATGGCAGATGTATGTCGAGAGAAAAATTTCCTTTTCTTCCCGGCCAGGTATCAGGAGCTCACCGTATGTGAGCGAGCCGGGCTCGAGCGTGCTGTCGATGACGACATGATATCGTCCTTCAGCGAGCGACTCGCGCTGCGCGTGCGCCAGGCAGAAGCCCCATCGGCGCACGTAATACGACGTGATATAGGGAATCGCACCCGGCTGATCAGGGAGTGAGTGCAGATACGGCTGCAGCTCGGCCAGGGTCATCCACTCGTCGACAGGCGTCGAATATCCGACGACATGAAGATTGTTGCGCGCAAAGTCGACGATGCGATTTCCGTTTTCGTCTTCGATATACGCGCCGAAGATGTTCCACTCGTCAGGCACGGTCCAGTCGAACGCCTGCGTTCCCGATGCAACCTCGTGTATTCGCAACGACGGAACGATCCGCTTGAGATATGCGAGCGTGTCGCGAACACCATCTCCCGTCAGCGATCGGCAGATCGGAAAGAGGTCCTTCGCCCAGCCGTGCATCTCCACGCCAATCGACGCTGTCATGCAGAAGCCCCCGCCGACTCGGCAGATTCAAAATCGGTGATGACGAACCTCCGTCCTGTCTCATGAATTGCAGGCTCAGCCCATTTTCGCGTGTTCTCGTCGAGCAGCGCGAATGGATCCTGCTTCATGCTGTCGACCCACAAACCACAAAGCTCGTGTGCCGAAGCTGCAAGAATTTCGGGGAATCCCTCGAGGCGCCGGCACACTCCTGCGGCAAGTGCTTCCTCGAGGAGACGCGGCCAATCGTAATCGAGACCGGTTCCAAGGGGCCGCACATGATAGTTGAGCGAGCCATCGATTCGCTCTCCCGTGGATGTGATCACAGTGCCGGGAAAGATCTTGTCGTATCGATAGACGGGACCGCCTGCCACACGCTCCGCATAATGAACGAGAGTGTTGTAGTGAAACGTCTCGCCGTAATACAGGACCACTCCGTCATTATCGACGAGCTTTGCGAATATCGAATCGCTGCCGAATGGATCAGCTCCCTCGCCCCATGCGGGCGACGGTGATTGACCAATTCCCGCGATCGAAAAGATCGGGATATGCGTCCGCCATTCAGCATCGGTGACGCGAAACCGCTCCGGGATCGGACCGAGCTGAGATTCACTCTTCGCGACGTCGAACACGCGTGTGCGCGGGAAGTCGTAATTGAAGGTCGGCAGCCACAGGTCGCGTCCTTCCGTTACATCGCGCAGAAACGCGACATGCGCATCGAGATACGCATCGCGATCGCGTACTGGCTTCACGAGGCGCGCGGTGCGGAAGGGGTCCGAGTGCACGAACACCGGGCCTGTTCCCATGGAAGCGACGAGCTTTGCGGCTCTCACTCGCAATCCTCTGCGTCTCTGTTAACTCTGCCGGTGAGCGAAGCGAAGCGCAGCGAGACCCTCTGTGCCCTCATTTTTCTCACTTTTGTTTGAAGCGGTGACTCACTTGCACCTTGTCGATAGTCACTTTGTGAGGTGAAAGCTGCTTCTGAAGATGCGAACGAAAATGCGTCATCATGGCTCTTCTATCCAATGCTGCGCCTTCGCGCGGCTCGACGACCACTTCGATGTGCTGCCCGGTTATCGGATTTGGAACGCCGATGACCTTGGCTCTGAGAACATCCGGATGAAGCAGCGCGACGCGCTCGACTTCTCCAGGAAGAATCTTGAGCCCGCCGACGTTGAGAACTTCCTTGGCCCTTCCCACAACCTTTATATAGTCGCCGTCCTGCTCGACGATATCGCCGGTGTCGTACCAGCCGTCTGCAAAGGGCGACGGCGCATTCATGTATCCGAGCATCCGGTTCTCGGACCGGATGTGAAGAACGCCATCGACGATGCGCGTCTCGATTCCCTTTCCGCCGATCTGCATCCAGAGACTGTCCCGAGCTTTCGATCTCACCTGAAATACGCCGAGCTCGCTGAGACCATAAGTCTGCCTGAAATCGACATTGGGAAGCTTCTGACACAGCCGGTCGAGCGTGCCCTGATCCATTCGCTCAGTGCCGTATGTGATCACGCGAAGATCGGGAAACTCCATTGTATCGAACACTCCGGAGAGAAGCATCATCCGCAGGAACGTCGGCGTCGTGGGCAGCAGCTCCACACGATGAAGCACCATATCCTCGGCGATTGTCTCCGGCGTGCGCTCCGCTGGAACGACGACGACTCCTCTATTGAACAGAGTGTGCAGCATCGTATTGATGCCACCCGCGTGATCGAACAACAAAAAGTTCAGCGCGCGAAGCGGCGGGCGAGGAACCGCATACCGCTCGAGGAAGTTGTTGAAGTCGTGCAGTATCGCCTTCGGACGACCGGTGGTACCGGATGAAAAAAAGATGATACCGGGATGACCGCGCTGTCGTACTTCCGCGATCAGCGGATGATCTTCTGCCCGGGGGGCAAACCGTTCGACCGTATTGTCGCGGATAACCCACTCCGCACGCCCGCTCTCGAAGAAATACTGATGATCCGCCGCAGTCCCCTCGGTCAGCGGCATCAGGATAACTCCACGGTCGAGCAGCTCGAGCATCGTCGCGATCGTGGGCCCGTCGAAGTCGCCAATCAGCGCAACGACATCGCCCGATTGTATCGACGACGTATTGTATCCCGGCGCCGCAGCAGCATCGCGGATGTCCTTGAACGCAAGCGACCCGCCGGGCCCGATCAGGAATGGCTGATCGTTGCCCGCATTTCTTCGTTTTAGCTCGTCCAGTATGCGCATGGTCGCGGCTTGGCTCACAATCGCGTTCGGCGTTTGCCGTTGTCCGCTCGCCGTAGTCCGTTAAACGGAGAACGGACAACGCATAACGGCGAACGCCGAACGCGAATGAGTACCATGCAGCAGCCTGATCACGCTCCGCCCACATGAATGGTTTGACCACTTACCATCGACCCCTCGGGCGACAACAGCATCGACACGATGTTCCACACATCGTCCGGCGTGCCCTGGCGAGGAATGATCTGCTGTTGAACGACTGCGTCGACCTTGTCCTTTGGCACTTTCGCAATCAGCGCAGTCTCGATCGGACCGGGCGCAACTGCGTTCACAGTGATTCCATGCGGCGCAAGCTCACGAGCGAACACGCGCGTAAATCCTTCCACGCCTGCTTTCGACGCGATGTAGATCGCCTCGCCCTTGATTGCGAGAGGAACACCAAGTGTCGAGAAGTTGATGATTCGACCGGCGCCCCGGCGAATCAGCGCAGGTGCAATCTGCTGGCAGCAGTAAATCGTTCCGAGAAGATTCGTCTCGACGATTTTCTTCACCGTATCAGCCGGCGTCGTCACAACGAGATTCATCGACGCAATGCCCGCACTGTTGATCAGTGCATACACTGACTGATCGCGGCGCAGATCCTGGAATACAGATGCAACCGCCGCGGGATCAGCAACATCCAGCGCGCGCATTTCAAAGGGCGCCGCAGGATCAGGCGTCCGTCCCATTCCAATCACACGATACCCGCGCGACGAAAGCTGCTCGGCGCAATGGCGTCCGAGACCCCGCGAGGCACCGGTGACTATTACGGTATCCATTTACGCTGGAGCAAGCTCCGAGAGATGCTTCGAGAGGCTGCCCACGTTTCTGAGAACGCTGCGCGCGGCCGACATTGCACTGTCGCTCGTCCAGTCGAACGTTGCGCCAAGCTTGTCCTGCGCGAATTCCTCGACCGCGATGAGCAGCATCACGAGATCGGCAGAATCCACAACGCGACCGTTACCGATCAGCACTGTTTCAGGAGTGACTGAATCGATGGGCTTTCCTGTAAGGGCAGCCACTTCGTTGCGAACGAACTCCTCGATTTCCCTGTAGTCAGCCATTCGGTTACGGTCTCAGGTTTTGCGGCAGAGCAGCAGCGTACGCGTCTCAGGATGCGACGGCACTTCCTCTATCTCGCTGAAATGCCACTTGAGCGCAGTGATGAAATTTTCCTTCAGGTACCACGTGAAGTTCCCGGGTGCAGCATCGTATGCCGGAAAGAACGTTCTCTCCCCGGTCACCATCGGGTCCCTGATATCGACGAATTCGACGCAAAGATACTTCGTGGAGAGCTTGCCGAGTATCGCGGCGATGTCGTCGAAGGAATGGGACTGCCCGAGGGCGAGGTGATGGACGATTGCAAGCGCCAGCACCATCTCGCACTGAAGTCTCTCGTCGGGCGGCGTAATGACATTTGCGCCTTCACCGATGAGTGACTGCGACGGCTCGTCAGGAAAAACTTTCGCAGCGAGCGGAGGCAGCGGCCGAACGAGATTCGCAACGAGCGGGAGAATATCCATTCCCTCTCGTCGAGCTTCGGCGAACAGGCGATCGACTGATGCTTCGTCGAGATCGACGGCAACGACCGATGCGCCAAGCTTCGCTGCAAGCATCGAGAACCAGCCGGTGTTGCTGCCAAGATCGAGTACCGTCCGCGGCTGCATCGCCGTGATCGCGCCGTGCACACCGTTCTGCTTGTTGGTCCACGCCTCGCTCGGCTCCGACGAGAACGCTTCGTTCTTGTCCTCATAGTAGCTGCTGTATGCGCTTCCCTTCAGTGCAGCTTTACGCCGCGCAATGGAGTGGCGCACCGCCTTGAAGAATGCAGGCTTCGCTTTTCCTTTTTCGCGGAGCGTCATCTGAAGCCGCTTCATGTCGAGCTCGTATAGAACCCGGCGGACGAGCGAATCCCCGAAGACTTCGCGGCGAGTGATGACATCGTCGCCGGTATTGAGAGTCGTCTCGTAAATGCGATTGCGCGCGCGAGCGTGATGCCCGCGATCCATTATCGCGAGAGGCAGACCGAAGTACGGCTCATACATCAGGCGGTACATCTCGTACACCGCCTTCGATGCATCGTCCCACATGCCGCTGAACCACTTCGGTGGAACGCCGCTCTTTAGATGAGGCTCGGATGCAAGCTCATCTATTGGAATGATCGACGTGAAGTCCACAAAAACGGGACGCGTTCCTGAAAAGAGAATGTTGAGCGGATGCCAGTCTTTCAGCGTGAGACCATGCTGCTGCAATCTCTCGAACAAAGCGACATGGAGAAGCGCTGCTTCCTTGAACATGGACGCCGACCATTCATGCGGATATGAGATGAATGGAATGCGCTCGTGCTCGAGAACGATTTCATATCCCAGATGCGGTACCGGGCTCTCGAATACTTCGTGTGTCTTTACTATTCCGTGCGAGAACAGATCGTTTGCCTGACAGATCGAGAGAACACGCCTGACAGTCTGTGCGTGACCCTGGTAGATACCTCGCAGAAGCCTGTCGCCATAGACAAACGGCTCCCCTGCCGTGTCGAATCCGGCAAGGCGCGTCACACCGGCGACTGGCGCGGCGCTCGTCACGCGTGAACTACCTCTCGCTCCGACATCGTTACGAGCACTTCGGGCATGTTGAAGTCCTTGCCATCAACAAGACGATCGCAAACGAATTGAACGAACGCATCGTTTCCTGGCAGCAGGAGATCACGCTTCTCCGGCACGAGTGCCCACCACTCCGTTCGCGGATCGTGAACGATCTCGAGCGGCACCTGCCGCTGCACGAAATGCGAGTACGCGTATTTCCGCACATCGTCATGCTGTTCTTCGGTGAGCGGTCCAAGACGCGCAGCGCGGCCCAGCAGCTCGCGATACCGGATTGGATTGAGACCTTCGTGCGTGAATCCAAGTCCACCGTAATGCGCTTCACCAGCGAGGATCACCGGTTTGCCCATGAGAGCGAGCTCGAGACCGGCGGTACCGTAGACAGTCACGCCACCGTCGATCAGCTCGTACATGTTCGCCGGGCTGATGTCCTCTTCAGCGGGAATGACACGCACGTGATCCGGTAACGACGGGAAGTTGCGCTCGATGAGGCGCTGCACTCCGCTCGCGGGATTATCCCACGCTTCGATCGGGTGAATCTTGATGAGCCACTGAACATCGGGAACTGTGATGGCCTTGCGGATCGTATCGATCATCCAGTCGTCGAACGACGGGTACGCCATCGGCGCATAGTCCGACACGCTGTCCCAGTTGATATGGGCGAACACGGCCCACACCGGCTTGTCGCTCGGGGCGTACTTCTCCTTCAGATCGCTCACGTCCTTGCGGTACGTCTTTAGCTGCTTCATGTCGAAGCTGATCTTGTTCTGATATCGATCGACGAGGAACTTGTCGAGCCGTGCTTCTTCATCGGATGTGAGCGGCTTGCTCTTGATGCCGGCCCAGCATTCGCGGCTCAGCTTCTTGAAGTCGATGCGAGCTGGATCTTCGACGTGACGCAGATAGAAATGCCAGGAGAGATACGACGCCTTCCATCCCGTGACGGGAATGCCGCGATCGAACGCGGTGTGAAGCGCGGGACCCCAGTCGATGTATGTGCCGTGCGACATGAACACGCGCCACGGCTTGAAGCGCTGGAAGGCGCGCGACGCTGCGCATGCGGCAACGAGTCCGCTGTACGCGTACTCGTGAATGATTGCTTCGTGACCTGTCAGCGCAGCACCCTGTAAATACCGGGTGATCGATGAGCGGACGTTCTTGCCTACGTTGAGCCCGTCCCACTCGAGTGTGTCGAGCGTATCCCACGTCACATCCGCCGTCTGACGCCACAGCTCATCACGCTCAGCCTCAGTGAGAAAATCTCCGTTGTAGGAATATGGAATTCCCATCGTCTCGAGGACGGACGTCGTCTTGCGAGTGCACGTTGGACATACGTCGCGCCAGCGCGCAATCGGCACGCCTTCCTGGACAGTACGGATCGCGCAGCCGCGATACGGCGCATTGCAAATGATCGCATGAACGTTGTAGCCGCGGAGCTTCATCGCGGCTGCAATCGACGATTCGACGTGAAGCAGAAGCGGCATGCCGCCCGGAACCCAGAACAGCAGAGTGCCCTTCGACGGATCGATTGGCGAGCCCTGGTCGTAAAGCTTCGCCATTCCGCGGCGCTGGTGCTCTTCGGTATGCCGGAAGAGCGCCTGAACCTGCTTTGGCGATTTCTGGATTGCAATGTGCGCGGCCATCCGCGCGTACCGGTTCAGCGATTTAAGAGCAGAGCGCAATGTTTCGTGTTTGAGTTTTTTTCGACCCCGGCGCTCGCGCGCGGGCGGCTGTTACAGAACTCAGCCCCGCGGAACCCAGGCGATCACCGAGGCTGCAAGCAGCGGATTCGGCCCGAAGCCCGGTTTGCTCTCGTGGACAATTTCGAGAGACCCCCGGGCCTCGTGATCGTGCAGAATGGTTGAGAGATTTCTATTGTATCCGTTCGCCTGAATATAACGCTGCCGCAGGAGGCCGAGCAGGGTTGACGGGTCGCAGTGTTCATAGACCGGCTCGATGTGGACGACGGCCCGGGGCTTCAGGGCTGCTACCCCCTCAATGAACGCATCGGTCAACGGTTCGACATACTGCGCCGCATAGGCAGTATAGATCAGGGCACCCTCGGGAATCCGAAGATCAGTCACCGGATTTTCCTTAAGGTTGGCGCGGCCAGTTGTGAGCGGAATCGATTCTGATTTTGCAATGAGCCCTGCGAGCTCCGGGCCCGTACTCGTGAAATCGGCCGCGAAATACCGGAGATCCTGAAAAGCAGCCTTTCGCGCGAGACCGAGGATGACGCTGCCGTAACCACAGCCGAGCTCGACTATCGCTGAAGCCTCGGCGATGTGAGGCTCGAGAGCGCTCATGATGTAGGCGAGATACGCCTCGTGCGACTCTTCCGCTGTCATCTCGACGATATGCTGGTCAACTGAGGCAAGCGAGACCTTTGCTGCGTCGTCCCCTGCGGCCCATCGATCGACATCGTCGAGCCGAGCGCCGGGTGTTGCCTTGAACCGCTCGAGGAGCGCTCCCCACTTCTCGCGCCCAAACTCCCGCTCGATTTCGTCCGGTGTCTTTTCTTTCGCCGACCACGGTACCAAGCCAAGAAGCCGGGCCGGCCACTGCGAAAATTTTGGAAGCTCGTCGAGGGAAGAGATTTTCATTATGAAAGGTTTTTCTGTTTTGCCGGTAGCAGGTTGCCGATTGCCGGTCGCCGTCGCCGAAGACCGGACGCAGGCGACCCGCCGCCCGAAGTTTTCAAACTGCTGCTGCCGGACGCCGGCTGTCGGACTCCGGCATCGGTCGCCGGCTACCGGCTACCTGCTACCGGCAAGGCGGAACTGCGATTGTCTGCAGTGCGCAGCTCATCGAGGTTCTCGTAAATCTTCTCAAATGCACGAATGACATCCTCCAGGTCATCTTGCGTTACCTGAGCGTGAATCACATCAGTGCACATCAGCTCACGATAAAACATCCGCTCGATGACAGGACACGACCCCTTCGAATAATCAACGGTCCCCTTCCACCCCGAATACGACCACGGAAAACCATCACGGCCGAATGCAATTCGGCGTTGATACATCGGCTCGAGATACAACGGCTCAGTGTAGCCCTTCACCATCGGAATCCCTTCAGCATTCAGCGCATCGACAAACGTGTTGCGCAAAATTCCAACTGCATTCTCATCAAAGCGAAGAGCATACCGATAGTAGCCATGAACGACGCCATCCCGCGTAACCGGCGTCTTGAGTCCCGGAAACCCGGACAACCGCTCATTGAGATATTCAGCATTGCGAACGCGGGGAGGATGCAGCGACGGCAGCCTCTTCAGCTGCTCGATTCCAATTGCAGCTTCAATCTCCGTCATCCGGTAATTGAAGCCGACAAGGTTTACGATGTCAGACGTTCCCTTGTCTTTTACGACAACCTCTCCGTGGTTCCGAATCAACGCGAGACGATCTGCGAAATCAGGATCATCGGTGACGATGACTCCGCCCTCGCCAGTGTGAATCGTCTTGTGATAGTTGAGGCTGAACACTCCCATGTGCGCGAGCGTTCCGGTGTATCGTCCGTGGTACGTCCCGCCAGGAACCTGAGCTGCATCCTCGATGACAACGAGATTGTGCTCACGCGCAATCTCCATTATCCCGTCCATCTCGGCAGCATGGCCCAACAGGTCGACGACAATGATCGCCTTCGTATAGGGGCTCAGCTTCGCGCGAATTGTCTCGGGCGTGATGCAGAACGTCTCCTCGTCGATGTCTGCGAAAACGGGGATCGCGCCGTAGACGATTGCCGCTGATGCCGAAGCGGTCATCGTATACGGCGAGACGATGACTTCATCGCCCGGCCCAACTCGCGCCGCTCCAACTGCGGCATACAAGCCTGAAGTTGCCGAATTAACGGCGACAGCGTGCTTAACCCCGAAGTACTGAGCCCACTCACGCTCGAGCTGCTGCACCTGTGATCCACCGTAGAAAGCCGGCGACCATGTGCCGAGGAATCCTGATAGCACACCGCCGTCGAGCACTTTCTCGACAGCGCGCTTCTCTTCATCACCGATTGTGTTGTATCGCGGAAATGGCGTCGAGCGCACCGGCGCTCCGCCATTGATTGCAAGCTTGCTCAATTGAGCTCCACCACTTCTCCTGTTCGACTCGATTCGTGCGCTGCAAGTGCGATCCGCAGCGCTGCAACGCCATCCTCACCTGTTGACTGCGGAGTATCGCCAGTGTCGAGGCAATGAACGATGTCCTCGACAGCGTGCAGCATCACGTCCTTTCGGTCGCCCATATCGACAGGCAACCGCGACAATTCTACATAACCCGTATACCGCGCGCTCGGCTCCGCGATCGAGATGTTGACCTGATACGACGAATCGACAATCTGCGCGCGCCCCTTTGTGCCCATGATATCCATCTCGCAGATCGTGAAATTCGCATGCTCGGCAGCGCGCATCGTTGCGAGCATTCCGTTCGTGAGCTGCATTGCGACGTCGAGCGTTGGATCGTCTGAGTCCTCGCACAGCGAGTTGATTCCATGCACCCAGCGAACCTCGCCGACGAGATAGCGAAGCAGGTCGAACCAGTGCGTGCCGTTGTGAACTGTTCCCTTCGTGAGCCAGCCGGACACATTGCGCAGCTCGCCGATGCCACCTGACTTAAGAAAGTCGCGCAGCCGCCGCATGTTGTTCGCATAGCGGCGCATGTGCATCACGACGAGGACGACTCCCTTCTCCCTGGCAAGCGCGACAATCTGCTGCGCTTCCTCGAGCGTCGACGCAATCGGCTTTTCGCACAGAATTGCACGGGGCGGCCGCTCGGCGGTGATGACCTCGCGGCAAATCCACGCGTGCGTCTCGGTTGGAGTTGCAACGCTCACGATGTCGGGGTTCACACTCGCCATCATTTCTTTCGCATGAAGAAACTGGCGCGCAACGCCCCATCGCTTGCCGCACTTCTCCAACGCCCGGATACGGGGATCGACTATCGCAATGAGATTGGTATCGGGACACACTGTGTACGCTTCAGCGTGCGAGAACACATCGCCGCGCATGAGTGGATCATCGGCGAAGAGGCTTCCGATCTTTCCGCACCCAACTAGTGCCGCGGAATACCTACCGGTACGCTGCGTCACGAAACGCGAACAGCCTTCTGAGGCGTGTGACGATTGAGGTCCACCAGCTTCGGCTGCTTGTCGAGAAGCTGAAGGACATCAGCAAGAGTGAACGCAGGATTCACCGGATAAAGCTGGCGATACACTTCGCGCACGAGCTCGAGATCTTCCTGCGTGTCGACAGTGAGCCGCAAATGGGCCGCTGCCTCCGGTAGATCTGTCTCGACATTGCGGCAGCGATACCGCTCTGGATGCTCCCAGAAGTGGAGCGACACGTGCTCGTGATCTGCAGGATCGGTCGAGCGAGCGTTGATCTCCGCCAGGTCGCGCCCCCGGAACACTCTCACATCAGTTCCGCGCGGGGTTGTATGCGGAAGGATGTTGCTGACAAAGTCAGCGCCGCCCATCATGAAATCACCGACGACCTTGTCGATGATTCCGGGATCGATAAGAGGACAGTCGCCTGTGACTTCAACGATGATATCGGCATCGCGCGACTGAGCAGCCTTGACTACCCGGTCGAGCACATCCTCTTCACTGCCGCGAAATACATGGGCTCCCATGTTATTCGCAAAGAGCGCGACAGCGTCGTCAGCAGAATTCACTGAAGTTGCAATGATAATCTCATCGAGCGTCCGCGCACGACGAAGCCTCTCGACCATGAGCGAGAGCATCGGCTTGCCGAGTATCGGGAGAAGAACCTTTCCGGGAAGGCGTGTTGCATTGAACCGCGCTTCAACAATGCAGACGATCTTCGGCGAGCGCGTCATCCTTCCTCGATCGCTTTCGCGACGATTTCAGCGTTGATCAGCGCAATGT
>DASUXX010000483.1:0-2749 GCA_036377755.1 Gemmatimonadaceae bacterium | reverse complement strand
AAGCGCGAAAGTAATTGCCGTCCCAATTCCAACAATGGGAAGAAGTCCGACCGCGACCATCGCTACAAGATAAGCGCCGATTCCCGCGATAATGGGGGTTGTCGGCTTGTGCGCTCCATCAACAAACCGGAGCCGGTCGCGAACGAACTTCTTTGCTGCGCTGTATCCGAAAATCGCCGCAACGGCGGCAATGATAAATGCAATCGTGCTGAAGATCATGGTGCCGTTCCCTCCCCTGTTATTGATAATCCGTACGAGGTGCTCTACTGGAAGTTTCGCGGCAAAGGGGTAATCTCAACAGTCAAATGAGTTATCCCCAGCTTCCCCGCGTCGACATCGACTGGGACATTCGACGGGCTTCGACCCTCCCGGCAAAAGTCTACTCCGATCCTGCATTCTTCGCGCTCCAGCAGGAGCGTGTCTTTGCAAGAAGCTGGCAATATGCCGCTGACGCCGAGCGTGTGAAGGCGCCGGGACATGTGCTGCCGTTTACGCTGCTCGAGGGCTGCCTTAACGAGCCGCTCGTCATCACCTCCGACGACGATGCAAAGCTCCGCTGCCTGTCGAATGTGTGCACTCATCGCGGCGCGATCGTGGTCGAGGGCGAAGGGCATCTCAAGACGCTGCGATGCCGTTATCACGGACGGCGGTTCGAGCTCGACGGATCATTTCTCTCGATGCCCGAGTTCGACGATACAGTGGGATTTCCTTCCGCTGCTGATTGCCTGCCGAAGCTGCCCCTCGAACGGTGGGGTCCGCTGCTTTTTACGTCTCTCGATCCCGCTGTTTCGTTCGCGGATTGGATCAAGCCCGTCGAGGAGCGTGTTGGCTGGATGCCGCTGGATCAATTCCGCCGCGACAATAAAACGTCGCGCGATTATCTGATCGGTGCGAACTGGGCGCTCTACTGCGACAACTATCTCGAGGAATTTCACATCCCGTATGTTCACGCGGGCCTGGCTGAGCAGCTCGACTATTCATCGTACTATACGGAGCTGTTCGATCACGGCTCGCTGCAGATGGGAATCGCGCGATCGGGTGAGACGGTATTCGATCTTCCAGAAGATCACCCCGACTATGGCAAGCAAGTCGCTGCTTTCTATTTCTGGCTGTTCCCAAACATCATGCTGAACTTCTATCCATGGGGACTTTCGCTGAACGTCGTGTATCCACTCGGCCCTGCACGCACGCGAGTATCGTTCATCTCATATGTGTGGGACGAATCGAAGCGTGACCAGGGAGTCGGCGGCGACCTTCACAAGGTCGAAATGGAAGATGAGGAAGTCGTCGAGTCCGTTCAGAAGGGCGTAAGCTCGCGGCTTTACGATCGTGGAAGATTCTCAGCGCGTCGCGAAGTTGGGACACACCACTTTCACAGGCTCCTAGCGCAATCCATGAACGGTCCCGAGGGCGTATAAGTAGTGGGTTATGGGTTTTTACGGGTTTTGAGGTCCGGGGTCATGATGTCACGGGTCGTTGGTAACCCAGGACGCACGACATCACGACCCCTGACACCAAAACATCAAAAACACTAAACCCAAAACACAAAACCAGCTAAAAGGAGTTTCGATGCAGGCTAAAGCAACGTTCGGTGCCGGTTGTTTCTGGGGAGTCGAGGCATCATATCGCCGGATCCCCGGCGTAGTCTCGACCGCTGTTGGATACCTCGGCGGCACGATGGAGAATCCGACCTACCACGATGTCTGCTCAGGACGAACCGGTCATGCAGAAGTCGTCGAAGTCACGTATGACCCCGAGCGCGTTACATATGACGACCTGCTAACAGTGTTCTGGGAAAATCACGATCCCACCACGCTGAATCGACAGGGGCCTGACATTGGGACGCAGTATCGCTCGGCGATTTTCTATCACGACGATGAGCAGAAGGAAGCGGCGATCAAGTCGAAGGAAGAGCGCGATCGCAGCGGACGATACCGTCGCCCGATCGTTACTGAGATCACGCCCTCGACTGAGTTCTACATGGCGGAGGATTACCATCAGCAGTATCTGGAGAAGCGCGGGCTGTCGAGCTGTCATATCGGATGATGAAGCGGCGCGACTTTCTCCGCGCGGGCGCGCTCACTGGCGCGGCGGCACTGATCCCCACAGGTGCAGAAGCTGTAGAGAAGTCCACAAGCCGGTACCAGGTCGACGACTTCGAGCTCGAGGAAAAGACAGTCGCTGATCTTCAGCGCGACATGACGACAGGAAAGCGCACGTCCGCGTCGATCACGAATGTCTACCTCGAGCGCATCAACTCGATCGACAAGCGCGGGCCGAAGCTCAACTCGGTGATCGAGATAAATCCAGACGCGATGTCGATTGCCCGTGCGCTGGATGCAGAAAGAAAGTCGCGGGGCGCGCGCGGGCCGATGCACGGAATTCCCGTACTGATCAAGGACAACATCGACACTGCGGATCGGATGATGACCACCGCGGGGTCGCTTGCACTCGAAGGCTCGCATCCGGAACGCGATGCCTTCGTTGCGCAGCGTCTGCGCGAAGCGGGCGCCGTGATCATCGGAAAAACGAACCTGAGTGAGTGGGCGAATTTTCGTTCGACGCACTCAACCAGTGGATGGAGCGGACGCGGAGGGCAGACAAAGAATCCTTACGTGCTCGACAGAAATCCGTGCGGGTCGAGCTCTGGATCGGGAAGCGCAGCTGCGGCAAATCTCTGCACGGTCGCTGTCGGAACTGAGACTGACGGATCGGTAACATGCCCATCGGCAATCAATGGACTCGTTGG
>DASUXX010000482.1:0-15817 GCA_036377755.1 Gemmatimonadaceae bacterium | reverse complement strand
TGCGCGCCTGATACCAGAAATAACCGTCGGCATCGAGCTTATATGAATCACCAGTGAGATTCCATCCGTTCTGCACATACTTCCGCTGCTGGGCGATGTTGTCGAGATAGCGACAGCCGGTTGGTCCACGAACAGCGAGCTTGCCAACCGATCCGACGGGAACAACATTGCCGTCGTCATCAACGACACGCGCCTGATAACCGGGAACGACCCTTCCCGTCGCGCCCGGTCTTATATCGTCGCCTGCAGCACTGATGAAGATGTGAAGCATCTCCGTTGCACCAATTCCGTCGATGATCTTGAGACCGGTTGCATCGTGCCAGAGATCGAACACCGATCTCGGTAGCGTCTCACCTGCGGAAACACACTTGCGCAGGCTCGAGATGTCGTGCCCTGATAACATTCCATGCATCGCACGATATGCAGTGGGTGCAGTGAAGCACACTGTCGGACCGTAATCGTCGATCGCCTGTAGGAGATGCGGAGGAGTTGCAGTCTCGAGCAGCAGCGACGACGCGCCGAAACGCATCGGAAAGAGAAGAAGTCCACCAAGTGCGTAGGTGAATGCGAGAGGTGGCGATCCGCAGAAGAGATCGTCCTGCGACGGCTTCAACACGTAGCGCGGGAAACAATCGGTAATCGCCATGATGTCACGATGCGAATGCATCGTTCCCTTGCCTTCACCCGTTGTTCCTGAAGTGAATGCAA
This sequence comes from Gemmatimonadaceae bacterium, assembly GCA_036377755.1. Lineage (GTDB taxonomy): Bacteria > Gemmatimonadota > Gemmatimonadetes > Gemmatimonadales > Gemmatimonadaceae > UBA4720. The sequence goes on along the minus strand of DASUXX010000482.1, from coordinate 15,109 downwards.
TTATCGCAGTGTCGTCAGCCGCGGTGCGATGATTGGTGAACTGCGCCGGCTTCGTTCGCATGCGCGGCTCGAGAGCATAGTGAGCATCGCTGTTGAAATGGACGACTCGATATCCCTCGCGCTCTGTTCCATCCGCGCGCGTAATGAATCCACCTTCACATTCTTCAGCGAAGCGTGTATCCGTCAGCGCAAGTTTAATCTCTGCCTTGTCAGCGATGTATCTGATCTCACGCTCGCGTAAAAGCGGCATCGTGCACACGACCACACCGCCCGCCTTGAGAACAGCAAACCAGCATGCTGCGAGCATCGGATTGTTCGGTCCACGCAAAAAAACACGGTTCCCGGGAACGAGACCGAAATCATCGACGAGCACGTGCGCAATGCGGTTCGCGGTTTCATATAGATGCTGATACGTCCACGTACCGCCCGGAAAACGAAAGACGGTCCGCTCACCACGGCCCGCCTCAATAACCTTATCCAGCAGCTCACCTGCGCAGTTCATCCAGTCGGGATATGAGAGCTCCGGTATTCCCGACCAGTCACGCACCGGCCACAGCTCGCGCGGCGGCGCATTGTCAGCGCAGAACGTATCAACGTGTCCGGTGATCTCAGCCATTCTTCAACACCTGCCCTGCAATCACGAGCTTCTGCACTTCCGTTGCTCCCTCGTAGATACGAAGACTTCGAATCTCACGATACAGCCGCTCGACAACATTCTCTGCAACTACACCACGCGCACCAACGATCTGAACTGCGCGATCGATCACACGCTGTGCAGCTTCGGTCGCATACATCTTTGCCATTGCTGCCTCACGCGTGACACGCTCCGCCCCATTGTCCCGCTTCCACGCGGACCGATAAACCAGCAGCGCACTGGCATCGATCTCCGTCGCCATCTCGGCGATAGCTGCCCGCGTGAGCTGCAGATCGGAAAGCTTCGCTCCGAAAATGCCGCGCTTCGACGAGTACTGAACCGCCTCATCGAGCGCACGCCGAGCAAATCCGAGCGCAGCCGCACCGACCGTAGTGCGAAACACATCGAGAGTGCCGAGTGCGACACGCAATCCGCGACCTGGCTCTCCGACGACGCGATCAGCGGGAACTCGACAGCTGTCGAATCGAATAGTGCCAATTGGATGCGGAGCAATCATGTCGAAGCGCTCGGTAACTGACACTCCCTTATCGCCTGATTCGACGACAATTGCTACATAGGAATCATCGAGTCGCGCAAACACAACGTAGAAATCAGCAATGCCTGCGTTCGATATCCATGTTTTCTCGCCATCGATGATGTACGCGTCCCCATCGCGACGGGCAGTCGTCGTCATCGCTGCGACATCGGATCCGGCACCCGCTTCTGAGATCGCGAACGCCGGAATTGCATCGCCAGATGCAACACGCGGCAGATAGCGCTCTCTCACCTCAGGAGATCCGTATAACGAAATCGGTCCCGCACCAAGCCCCTGCATTGCAAATGAGAATTCCGCAATCGCGGAGTGATAGCCGATTGTTTCGCGTGCGATGCAGAGCGAGCGCACATCGATGCGCTCGCGATTCACTGGGACTGTGTAGTCGAGCCATCCAGCTTCGCCGAGCTCCTTCACATAGCTGCGACATGAGTCGTCAACTGCGCCTTCGTGGATTGTCATTTGTGACGCCCACGACAAGAGCGCCGATGCAAATGCACGATGATCGTCGTCGAACAGCGGCAGCGAATAGAGAGAGCGATCCACTCTCAGTTTCCTTCGAACTGCGGAGTCTTCTTCTCGACGAATGCGAGATACGCCCTCTCGAAATCGTTATGCATCATGCACTCGGCCTGCATCTTGGCTTCGTAGTCGATTGCATCGTCGATGTCCATCGACCATTCATTGTGCAGGCACCTCTTCGTTACGGCATGCGCAGCGGTTGGGCCCTCAGCAAGAGTGCGAGCGAGTTCCATCGCGTCGGACTGCAGATTCTCCGGAGTGCATACTCTATTGTAGAACCCCCACCTCTCGGCCTCATCGCCACTCATTGTTCTGCCAAGGTAAAGGAGCTCGCTCGCGCGGCCGAAGCCGATGATGCGCGGAAGAATTGCGCAGGCGCCCATGTCTGCACCTGACAGACCAACACGAACAAAGAGAAATGCGACTTTACTGCGTGCGGTGCCAAGCCGGAAGTCGCTCGCCATTGCGAGAATGGCTCCGGCTCCGACGCATATTCCGTCGACTGCAGCGACAATCGGCTGCGGACAGGCGCGCATCGCTTTCACGAGATCGCCGGTCATCTGAGTGAAACCAAGAAGACCTTCAGTATCGTTCTTCCGCTTCATCTCGACGAGCGGTCCGATGATGTCATGGACGTCGCCGCCGCTGCAGAAATTCTCGCCAGCGCCAGTAATGATGACCGCTTTCACATCGGGCACATGCTGCAGCAGGAGAAACGTATCCGTGAGCTCTCGATACGACTCAAGGGTCAACGGATTTTTTCGTTCAGGGCGATTGAGGGTAATCGTTGCAATGCGATCCTTGAACTGCCAAAGGAAGTATTTCGGCGCGATTGATCCTGGAGTCATTGGGCTCTGCATGGTTACAGAAAATGGCTCCGTTTCCGCGGCCTAGCTACTCACTGCCGCCGCAGGGGTGGACCTGACGTTTATAAACCTGATTGAGCGGATTGAGCGGATGATGCGGATAGAAAAACGATGTTGGGCGCACATCAATTCTTGTGATGTTGGCTCATGGCCAGCATTGAGCTTATTGAACGGGAACTAACAAAATCAGTGATCGGCTCCTTCTACGAGGTTTACAACAACCTCGGGTTTGGCTTTCTCGAGCACTTGCACGTCATGGCGCTCGAGCGGGAGCTTCGGTGGAAAGGACACCGCATCAATCGGGAAGTGTCAGTGCCAGTCTATTACAAGAATGAGATCCTTGGAACTCAAAGAATCGACATGATTGTCGATGAAAAGCTGGTCGTTGAGGTCAAATCCACCCGACATTTACCCCCGGGGTCAGAGCGTCAGGTCTACAACTATCTAAGAGCAACGAACCTCAAGATAGGACTGTTACTCCACTTCGGAGCCGAGGCAAAATTCTACCGAATAGTGGCTACGAAAGTATTCCCGGTTAATCCGCCTGATCCGCTCAATCCGCCCGATGAGGTCTCCAAACCTCAGGTCCACCCAAGCGGCTAAGATTTCTAGACCTCTCCCCCAGCAACAGGCAGTGCAACGCCCGTCACGCCTGACGCATCCGGGGAGCACAGCCACGAAACTGCAGACGCTACTTCTTCGGGTGTAATCAATCGCCCTGCAGGGATCGTTCGCACCAGCATGGCAAGCGCTTCATCCTCGGTCCGACCGAGGTTCTCCACGAGATTCGACACAGCGAGACTCGTTAAATAAGTGTCGGTGTACGACGGGCAGACGGCGTTCACTGTGACTCCCTGCTTCGCCGTCTCGAGCGCCAGCGATCGAGTCAATCCAATCACGCCGTGCTTCGACGCCGCGTATGCGGAGATCGTCTTGTATCCGCGCAATCCCGCCGTCGAAGCGATGTTCACGATGCGGCCCTCACGCGCGGCGATCATCGACGGCAGAACCTCGGAGCAGCACAAGTACGTGCCGGTAAGGTTTGTCGCGATTGTCTCATCCCAGATCTCGCGAGTGAGCTGCGTGAACGTGCGGCTCGTCGCAGTCCCTGCATTGTTAACCAGAATAAACGCAGGCCCCATGTTCGCGATCGCGCTCGCAAACGCCGCGGTGACAGACGTACCATCTGCAACGTCACAGCGCTCGACAGCGACTGTTGACCCGGGAGACCCACGCATATCCGCAGCAGCGCGATCGAGTGTCTCTTGATTGCGACCCATTATCGTCACTTTCGCCCCGCGACTTACGAATTCACGAGCGATCGCCGCGCCGATGCCGCGACTGCCGCCAGTAACTATCGCATGCCTGCCCTCGAGAAACCGCTCAATGTCCGGCATATGTCGGCGTTAAGGTTTCTGCATCTCGCGCGCTCGCGCCGCTTCACGCTCGAGCTGCGTGCGTCCCTGATAGTACTGAACCGGCCATCGAGCACCAGTGTATCCAAGCTGCGCCGCTGCATGAAGTGTCCACTGCGGATCAGATAAATGCGGTCGGCCAATCGCGACGAGATCGGCGCGGCCTGCTGCGATTATCGAATTCACCTGATCGGCCTCGGTGATATTTCCCACAGCGATAGTCGGCACACGTCCTTCATTGCGAATTCGATCCGAATAAGGCGTCTGCCATAGTCGGCCAAACACCGGCTTCGCTTCGCTCACGGTCTGCCCGGTTGAGACATGAATCACATCCGCGCCGGCAGCCACGAACGCCTTTCCAATCTCGACAGATTCATCAGTCGTAAGGCCGTCCTCGACCCAGTCAGTTGCTGACACACGGACTGACATCGGCTTCTCCGCAGGCCAGATCGCGCGCATCTCCGAAAAAATCTCGAGCGGATACCGAAGTCTGTTCTCAGCTGATCCGCCGTATTCATCAAGCCTGCGATTACTTACTGGAGTGAGAAAACTCGACAGGAGATAACCGTGCGCACAGTGCAGTTCTATCATGTCGAACCCGGCTTCCTCGCCCAGCTCGACCGCATGCACAAACTGAGACTTGATGAGATCCATATCGGCCCGGGTCATCTCGCGGGGAGGCGGAAGTGTCGGACCATATTCGAGCGGCGACGGACCAACGCGCTCCCAGCTCGAATCCAATGGTATGTCGTTCCCCTCCCACGGGAGCTTCACTGATCCTTTGCGTCCGGAATGACCCAACTGGAGACAGATCTTCGCATCGGTCCATTCGTGCACGAAATCGACAATGCCACGCCATGCATCGAGCTGCTCTCTATTGTATAGGCCAGTGCATCCAAGAGTGATACGCGCCTCGGGCGAGACGCAAACCATCTCCGTCATCACGAGTGCAGCTCCGCCGAGTGCACGTGCGCCGAGGTGGACGAGATGGAAGTCATTCGGGACTCCGTCTACCGCGCTGTACATGTCCATCGGCGAGACGATGACGCGATTGTGAAGCGTCATATCTCGCAAACGAAATGGAGTGAACATCGGCGGAGGCGGCTGATCGCTCTCGCTCTTGCCTGGCCTTATGTACTTCGACCGCGGCGCTTCAGCAGCTGCACCGGACAATGATGCCTGACTCGAGAACCATCGCTCCATTCCATGCACGTATGTCGCGTCACGCATGCGGAGATTCTCGTGACTGACACGCTGGCTGCGAGTGAGAAGGCTGTACGCGAACTGCTCAGGCTCCAGGTGAATGTAGCGCTTCACATTCTCGAACCATTCCATCGAATTGCGCGCTGCATTCTGTAATCGCAGCGCTTCGGTTCCACGGTCGGCCTGATACGCACGGAGCGCGTCCTTCAGATCAGTGTGCGACGAAAGCGCGCGGACCAGGCCGATTGCGTCTTCCATTGCCAGCTTCGTTCCCGACCCGATCGAGAAGTGAGCAGAGTGCGCCGCATCACCGATCAGGACGATATTGTCGTGATACCATTGCTCATTTCGCACCCGAACAAAATTTGTCCACGGCGACTGCGCGCGATGTGACGCGTTCGACATCAGGTGATGACCATCGAGCCACTCGCCGAACATCGCTTCGCATGCGGCGATGGTCTCATCCACGTTCATGCGATCGAATCCCGCTGCGCGCCACGACTTCTCGTCACACTCGACTATGAAGGTCGACGTGCGGTCATCGAACCTGTAGCAGTGCGCCTGGAATACGCCGTACTCGTTCTCTACGAAGTAGAACGTGAATGCGTCGAATGGATATGTCGTTCCAAGCCAGATGAACCGCGCCGTACGCTCATCGAGATCCGGCTTGAAATGGTCGCCGTACTTTCTACGGATACCACTGTTAATGCCGTCAGCAGCAACGATGAGGTCTGCCTCGATCTCCCTGTCGTCGCCCACTCCAGAGCAGAAATGCAGGTCGACACCAACCTCTGCCGCGCGTAACTGTAGAATCTCGAGAAGCTTCTTGCGCGCTATCCCGCTGAAGCCGTGACCGCCCGATGTTATGCGCTTGCCGCGGATGAAGACGTCGATGTCGTCCCAGTGCGCAAAGTTCTCGGTGATTGCGCGATATGTCGTCTCGTCCGCGAGCCGGAAATTCTCGAGCGTCTGGTCGGAGAAAACCACACCCCATCCGAAAGTGTCGTCAGCGCGATTGCGTTCGTATACGGAAACATCGTGACGCGGATCTGCGTTCTTGAGAAGAAGCGCAGTGTAAAGCCCCGCGGGACCTCCGCCGACGATTCCGACTTTCATCGAGTAAGACAGTGAACCATACTTGAATATGTCACTCGACCGGGCGTTCTGATGGCAGATTCAGCACCGAAGAATGCAGGCGTTCACTTCCCTCCGCCGTTCCTGTTTTTGCTGGGGCTCGGAGCAGCGTGGCTGCTCGAGACGCGCGTCACTCGAATCCGTCTCATCGGAGGAACCGCATCGAGGAGTCCCCTGGAAATTGCAGGCTCAGCAATACTTGCTGCAGGGCTGCTGCTCACTTTCTGGGGATTGATCACTTTCGCCCGCGCGCGAACAGCCATCCTGCCGATGCGGCCGGCAAGTCGAATCGTCACACATGGACCTTATCGGCTTACGCGAAATCCGATGTACACAGGGCTGTCAGTCGCCTACCTCGGCGGTTCGCTACTCATGAACTCCGGATGGGCGGTTCTGCTGCTGCCAGTCGTGATGCTCGCGGTTTACCACTTCGTCATAAAACGCGAGGAACGCTACCTCTCGGCGGCGTTCCCCTCTGAATACAACTCCTACCGGCAAAAAGTCAGGCGCTGGCTTTGATCTGTTGATTCTGCCGCCAGCCGGTGAGCGCCCACACAGTCGCGGCATATACAACGAAGTGCATTACGTCGAGGGCGATCGTGAGAGGACGTGTAAACGTATCTATCGTTAGCGGCGCTGCAAACGAAACGAGGAGAACAAGAAACGCGACAAGGCGGAACGCCTGAACTGGATCCGATGCGAACCGCTTGATTATCGAGTAGAGCAGCGCCCCGCCGAGTGCGCCGCCAATCGAAACGAGGATCACGAGTCGCGGAGTGATCGATACACCTCGGCCCGGACTCAGCATGTTCCACGGGATTATCCCCGAGGCATATGCGATGGCATACACAATAGAATTGCCGATGGCTGCTACCATTACAGCGAGCAGAACGCGCTTCATGGTGTCCATGGCTGCGAGAAGGTCAACCGGGACATTGTGAATGGAATCGGATACATGTGCTCATCGAACCAGCGAATCGCGAGCGAGCACATTTCATTCAGAGTCCCAGGCTCCTCGAACAAATGCGATGCACCGGGCACGACAGCGATACGCCCTTCGCCTTTCATTCTTCGCAGTGCCCACCGATTCAGCTCGAAGATCCGCGTGTCACTGCTCCCGGCAATCAGCAAAGTGGGCGTCGTCAACCGGTGCAAATCGATCGCAGCGAGGTCGGGCCGTCCACCGCGGCTCACTATTGCAGTGATAAGTCCGCGCTCACGTACTGCAACTACTATCGCTGCGCCACTCGCTATACCCGACGCAAGAACGCCTAAGGGGAGATCACCGATTTCCTCGCGTGCCCAGGAAGCTGCGGCAGCAAGCCGTTCCGTTTGCAGCCTGATATCTGTCTGGAATACACCTGTCAGGGTGTCTTCCCGTTCTTCATCCGGCGTAAGCAGGTCTACGAGCAGCGTCGCGTATCCCGCGTCGTATAGAGCGCGCGCGACTTCACGATTGTGTCGGTGGAACCGGCTGTTCCCAGTCCCGTTCGCAAGAACAATTGCGCCTTTGGGATGTAGCGGAACGGACCAGTCGGCCTCGATATCCGTTTCCGGTGTCGTAATGAATACACCAAGATCGATTGGCCTGTCGTGCATCACGGCGGTCATGGCTGAGAATCCCTCAAAGGGTGGAATTGTCAGCTCGAATTATGACCGCCGCTGGACCGGGAATCAGTCCGACATTTTCCTCACGCGTGTAGGAGAAATGCTCACACGTCAGAGATCGGGAGGTATGTAGGTCACCCCCGAGGCATCTGCACGAGCGGGCTCATTGACATAGCGACCTTTCTCCGGAACTGCCACGCGATCGAAGTCTCGCGCGAGACGATCCAGTGCATGCCGCATCTTCTCTCCACGCAGCGCATGACCATGCCCGGTGATGACGATCTCCGGCCCCAGCGCTGCGAGTTGGCGCACTGATTCCTTCGCTGCAATCCAGTCAGTCGTGAAATATTGAGGCGGCCCGTGAACCTCTTCGCGCTGAGTCATTACTGCATATATCGATTCCTGCGCCGTCGTCACGAATGCATCGCCGGCGATCATCGTTGCGTCTGTCTGTCGCCACAGGGAAACGTGCCCGGGCGTATGGCCAGGAGTGTGAATCCATCGCCACTCAGGCATACCGGGAACGCTTCCGTCCTCAGGCAGCGGTTTGAGCCATCGGCTTACATCGATTGGTCCTCTGCCGAGCATCGGTGATGTTTTCGCCATCATTCCGCTCGAGACAGAGGTGTCAGGCGGTGGATATGGTGAACGGCCATCGAGATATGGGAACTCGAGCGGATGCGCGTAGACTGGCACATCCCATTTCTCGAGAAGATCGGTAAGTGAGCCCACGTGGTCGGTATGACCGTGTGTGAGAATGATCGCGAGAGGCGGTGTGTCCTTGCCAAATCGCTTTGCAGCAGAGGCCTGAATTGCCGAGGAAGATCCTTTGATTCCCGTGTCTATGAGAATCCATTCCTTGAGATCACGCATACCATAGAAGACCACATTGACGATCATGTGGCGCTGGTAGGCGACGTCGCTCGTGAGGTCGTGAAGCCCGTCTTCTGTATGCTGGTCCGCCCTCGCGGACGAATCGATTGGAACCTGTTTTTCCATATGCGTCTCCAACAGTCTTTTCTGCCTCAGGTGGCAATAGGTGTTCCCCTTGGGTCGTGGGTAACGGGTTGGACAGGTTTTGTGTTAGGGGTCATGAGGTCATGCGTCCTGGGTTAACCCGAGACCGATGACACACGACCCAATACACAAAACCTGTCCAACCCAAAACCCAGTACATTTTTTCGGCAAATGCTCGCCCCCATTTTCCTCGCCGCGGCCTTAGCCGTGTCCGATTCATCGATCGTCTACGATGGCCGATCGAATCAGACGAAAGTCGATATTCCACGCATCGACACGACTGCAACTGTCGACGGCGTACTCAACGAATCCGTCTGGAATCACGCCGCGCGACTTAGCGGTTTCTCACAGTATCAACCGGTTGACGGAAGACCTGCTGAAGAGCCGACAGAAGTCAGAGTCTGGTACGCACCTGACGCTATCTGGTTTGGAATAAAAGCACGTGAGATTCACGGCAATGTCGTGCGTGCGACTCGTGCAAACCGCGATGACATTGCAAGCGAAGATCACGTTCAAATCCTTCTCGACACTGATAACGCGCGGCAGCTCTCATTCCTCTTTGGCGTCAACGCGCTTGGCGTTCAACAGGACGGGACGCGCAGCGCTCAGTTCGCAGGAGGCGCCGGAGGCCAGTCGGCGACGGGCGGTGGATTCCGTAACATCAATCCGCTCGACGGATCTGTCGATCTTAATCCGGATTATGTATTCGAGTCGAAGGGACGGCTCGTTCCTGATGGTTATGAAGTGGAAGTGCGAATTCCATTCAAGAGCCTGCGTTATCAGGACGCGCGTGTGCAGGCCTGGGGAATTCACATTCTCCGTCGCGTCCAGCATTCCGGATTTCAGGATACGTGGGCGCCTGCAGTAAGAGCGGCTGCGAATTTCCTCGCGCAATCAGGTACGCTCGAGGGACTTCATGATATGCGCCGCGGCCTTGTTCTCGAAGCAACTCCTACTATGACTGCACGCGTGGACGGTACTCCGCGCGTTAACGATGGACGCCGATACGAGGGAAAAACAGAATTCGGTGGCGACGCAAAGTGGGGAGTACGCCAGAATCTCTCGCTGAATGCTACGATCAATCCTGATTTCTCCCAGGTAGAAGCTGATGTCGGACAGATTCTTCTCAACGAAAGATTCGCGCTGTTCTATCCAGAGAAGCGGCCGTTCTTTCTCGACGGTCTCGAGCTGTTCGATTCACCCAATCAGCTGATCTACACGAGACAGATCGTTGCGCCCCGCGTCGGGTTGAAGCTCGCGGGAAAACTTGCCGGCGCTAACATAGCGGCGATGACTGTTCAGGACGATGAGCCCTATTCATGGAACGGTTCGCACAAGCCGGTCTTTGGTGTCGCACGCCTTCGTCGCGACATCGGGCGCACATACACTTTCGGAAGCGTGCTGACCACGCGGGAAGATGGTGAAGACTTCTCGCGGCTCGCTTCAGCCGATTTCAGGTTCTATCACTCCAGGCTTTACTTCGTGCAGCTGCAGGCTGCCCAGTCGTGGTCTGACAGCGTGGGATCTGGCTTCGATGGATCGTTGCTGCAGGCCGACTGGGATCGAACGGGAAGACGGTGGGGATTTCATTATACGTTGCGCGGAGTCGAGCCTGAGTTTCGCGCAGCCGCAGGTTTCGTCAATCGCACGGGGCTTGTCGAAGCGCGAAGCTTCAACCGATTGAGCTTTTACGGTGCGCAGGATGCGCTCGTGCAGACCTACGGACTTTTCATTCAGGCAAATCGAGCGTGGGATTATGCGTCGGGGCGACCGCTTATTGAAACGTTCGAGTCGATATCGCCGACAGCAACGTTGAAGGGAGGCTGGCAGCTCTCTGGCGGAATTTCCAGGAGCGGCTTCGCATATGATCCGGCCGATTACCGCGATTATGCGAATTTCACAGTCCCTGGATTTGAAGATGGCCAGTACAGCGGATCGTTCAGAGTCACTACTCCAGTGCTTCGCAAGCTGAGCGCAACGGGCGGCGTGACTTATGGAAGTACACCGATCTTCCGCGAGGCGTCTCCCGGCCGCAGCCTGCGAATGGACGCTGCGGTCGATCTCCGTCCGACGACAGCTCTTCGCACTTCCCTTTCCTTCTCGAGACTCACACTCGATCGCCGCTTCGACGACAGCCGGTTTTCAACCGAGACAATTCCGCGAGTCAAAGTCGAATACCAGATGACGCGCGCAATTTTCTTCCGGCTCGTGGGACAGTACGCCGCACGATCACGCTCGCCGCTCATCGATCGCAACGGTAATCCGATAGCAATCGGTACTTTCGTAGACGCAGGTACGAAGTCGAACGAATTCACAACCGACTGGCTCTTCAGTTATCGGCCCATTCCGGGAACGCTCGCCTACTTCGGCTACGGCTCGACGATGACTGAGCCGCGCGAATTTCGCTTCACTGATCTCGAGCGGACGAGAGACGGATTCTTCGGTAAGCTGAGCTATCTCTTTCGCTTCTAGCGGGAAATGCTGTCGGCATGGCCTTCTGACGTAAGAAGAGTCCGCGACCTGGTCCTGGCTCACGGATGGAATGCGACATCGTACCAGATCGTAAATCCGGGAATCGCTCACTGGTTCTCGAAGCACGACGATGCAGTTGTCGGATTCGTCGATTACGCCGGCTTCAACGTTGTTGCAGGTGCGCCTGTGTGCTCGGTCCAGAGTCTTCCGCGAGTGATTGCAGAATTCGAGGCTCGCTCACTCGAAGCAGGTCGCAGGGTCTGTTACTTCGGTGCCGAGGCTAGACTCGACGACACACTGCGAAACAGGGCGAGTCATTCACGTGCATTGCTCGGCGCACAGCCGACGTGGAATCCCGCGCGATGGAATGAATCAATCAACCAGCACAAGTCGCTGAGAGCGCAGCTCAATCGTGCGCGGAACAAGGGCGTGACGATTGTCGAGTACAGTCCTCAAAGAGCAATGACGTCTGTCACGCTCAAGCGCGTTCTCGAAAAATGGCTGGAGACGAGACGTCTCCCTCCACTTCATTTTCTCGTCGAGCCGGATACGCTCGAGCGCTTGATTGACCGCCGGATTTTTGTCGCGAGGCACAACGATGCCGAGGAAAGTGATAGCGTCATTGCGTTTGCGGTTCTGTCGCCCGTACCAGCGCGTGACGGCTGGCTCGTCGAGCAGTTTCCACGATTACCATCCGCTCCCAACGGAACGGTGGAGCTGCTTCTCAACGCCGCAGTCAATGCAATCGCGGAATCAGGCGCCCGGTATGTCACGCTTGGTCTTGCTCCGCTCGCGCGCCGCGACGTGATCGAGCATCCGACCGAGTCATGGTGGCTGAGGGCAGTGCTGCACCTGGCAGCTCTTCATGGCACCCGGTTCTACAACTTTCGGGGACTTGAGGCGTTCAAGACGAAATTCAGCCCCGAGACGTGGGAGCCGGTTTATGCGATCCAGAATTCGCCTGCCTTTACGCCGGCTGCGCTCCTCGCTATCGCGCGAGCATTTTTAGCGATTTGATACTAATTAGCTTGTCTTAAGGTCACAAACCAGCCTTCACCGGAATCTTACATGTCAATGCATTGACACTATGTCAGTACATTGACATGTTGTCGTTGTAGATCACGCCAGACGAGGCATCCGTGGAGAATCTCGGCCCGCGCGAGCGGCAGATCATGAACATCATCTACCGCCTGGGGCGCGCGACCGCGTCCGAAGTTCAGGCGGAATTGCCCGATCAGCTGTCCAATTCTGCGGTGCGCGGAATGCTCCGGCTCCTCGAGGACAAAGGGCATCTCGTGCACGACCTCGACGGACCACGCTATGTATATCGCCCTTCGATCGACCCGGTGCGCGTCAGTCGCAACGCAGTGAAAGATCTCGTGAAGACTTTCTTCAACAACTCCGCAGGCAGCGCCGTCACCGCAATGCTCGGCATGTATGAAGGAAGGCTCAAGGACGAAGATCTCGATCGCCTTGAACAGGCAATCGAGCAGGCCAGAAAACGCGGAGCTTCAAAATGAATGACTTTGTGATTCAGCTCGTTGCGAGAACCGTTGTCATCCTTGCGATCGCCTTCATTCTCACTGCGCTTCTCCGCAGGGCCTCGGCATCCAGCCGCTATCTGATATGGGCTGTTGCTCTCGCGACAATTGTTGCCCTGCCGGTCGCTTTGATTGTCATTCCAAAGTGGAACGTGCAGATGAGAGTTCCAGAACGGATAGAAAGGTTCGAATCGACGATCGCCCCGATAAGTGCGCCCCCTTCCGATGCCGTAGAGTCGTCTGACGTATCGCGAGACACACGGGCGACAGCCGCATTCGCAATGAGAACAACGGCGGACGCAATCGCAACGAGCCGCCCGATTCCACCAGCAGGCGCGCTGATCGCACTGTACATCATCGGAGTAATCGTCACGCTCGGCAGAATGATCGTCGGCAGAATCTCGCTGAAACGAATCGCACGCCATGCCGTCTCACTCGAAACCGGTGACTGGCAGTCACTTCTCGATCGTGAGCGCGCGCGGCTCTCTGTCGAGCGCAAGATAGAATTGCTCTCGAGCTCACAAGTGAGCACTCCGCTCGCCGCGGGAATACGCTCGCCGATGATCATTCTTCCTGCCGGTGCATCCCAATGGAGTGATGCGCATCGCGAAGTGGTGATCCGACACGAGCTCGCACACATCGCGCGCAAGGATGCTGTGGTATGCCTCATCTCGGGCGTCGCGTGCGCCATTTACTGGCTCAATCCGCTTGTCTGGATTGCTTCGCGAAAGCTGCGCACGGAACAGGAGCGCTCATGCGATGACCGCGTCATAACACTCGGCACCAATGCAACCGATTATGCTGAGCACCTGCTCGCGGTTGCACGATCAGCGAGGAATATCGGAATGCATTCATTCGTGTCAGTGGCAATGGCAAGACCTTCGCAGCTGGAAGGTCGGTTGCTTGCCGTTCTTCAGAATCGTCGCCGCGGCAATCTTACCAGTCGGGGAGCAGTTGCTGTCAGCGCGCTCGCGTTTACTGCGCTTGTTGTTCTGTCTGCTCTCAGACCTGTTCGCGCAGATGCAATCGTTATTGCAAGCCAGGCCGAGCTTCCATTTGTGACGGTGTATGCGCCGCGCGGTGTTGCTGTGACCAAGACCGTACCTGTCGCTGACAAGGTTGACTCAACCGTAATCGGCGAAGTGAACGCACGATCGGGCGGCACGCTGTATCTGGACCTGAAAACAGGCGCGGGCGTTCAGATCACCGGCTCGGACGAGAATCGGGTTCGCGTACGCGGCAGGCTCGCAGGACGCGACTGGCGCAACACGGCGTTCGAAGTCACGAACGATGGCCCGGACGCACGAGTGAGTATGTATTACACGGTGAATCGTTCGAATACGAGCTCGTCAAACAGTCTTACAATCACTGTTCCGCGCCGTTACAACGTTCGCATCAAATCATCCGGTGGAGAGATCACTATCCGCGATGTCGAAGGCGACTTCAGCGGCAGCACTGGTGGTGGCGAGATCGATATCGCTAATGCTCGTGGAAATGCCGAGCTCTCAACGGGCGGAGGGTCCGTACATGTGCGCAATTCGCATCTGTCAGGATCTGTGACCACGGGTGGCGGGCCCGTTACAATCGACAACGTAAGCGGCGGCCTTCGCGGCGGATCAGGAACCGGCGACGTAGCGTACGGCGGTAGCGGATCAGCTGGCGGTGTCAGCTACTCGGATCCCGATCGAGACGGTGCGCGTAAAGGAAGTGATGGAAAAACATACGTGAGAAAATCCGGCGGATCGGTAAGCCTGGGCAATGTCGGGAATGGCGCATCGATCAATACCGGAGGCGGCGACATCAAGGTTGGAGAGTCCCGTGGCGAAGTAGAGATCTCCACTGGTGGTGGTGATATCGTTGCTGGTCCGCTGTACAATGGCGGCCGGCTCACGACTGGCGCTGGAGATGTGCAGGTCACAATCGCGGGATCCGGCGGCTCGACACGTATCGAGTCCGGAAACGGGACGGTTACGCTGATCCTTCCTCGAAACCTGAATGCTGACCTCGAGCTGGAGACTGCATTCACAAGGCAGAACCGCCAGACGCGAATTGAAAGCGACTGGCCGCTCAGTACGACGGTGACACCGGATTGGGATACAAATATGGGAACGCCACGCCGCTACGTTCGAGCACGCCAGTCAATC
>DASUXX010000481.1:0-6451 GCA_036377755.1 Gemmatimonadaceae bacterium | reverse complement strand
AGTCGAATCCAACTCCGGCTGCGCGATCCTGCAGTCGATGAGCGCGATGCAGCGGCGGAAGCGAGCGGGGAAGACCGTCCGCAATCGACTCGCGTTTTTTCGACTTCATCCTCTCCCACGGCTCCTTGACTCCGTCACCGTAAAGATGAGGATGCCGCGCCTGCATCTTGGCAATGAGCCCGCGGGCAACGTCGTTGATGTCGAATTCGCCGCGCTCTTCTGCAATCACCGAGTGAAACAGAACCTGTAACAGCAGATCGCCAAGCTCCTCGCGCATCAGCGCGGGATTGCCTTCGCGCAGCGCGTCGTCGAGCTCCTGCGATTCTTCGGTGAGATAAGGTCGCAGCGATTCGTGGGTCTGTGCCGCGTCCCATTCGCATCGCTTTCGCAGGTCGCGCATCAGCGCAACGGTGTCATTCAGAGTCGCTCTCTCGTCCATGCCGTGGGTGCTCGCTGTAAATTGGGCCCGTGATTGCAAACCTACCCGTCACACGTGAGCGCAGGCAATGCTGAGCCGGGCCTGGATCGAAGTCGATCTTGGCGCGCTCGTGCGCAACGCGTCTGCACTGGCGCGGCATGCGGGAGTTCCAATCATCCCGATGATCAAAGCGGATGCATACGGGCTTGGAGCAGTTCCGGTTGCTCATGCTCTGGAGCATCTGTCTCCGCTCGCGTACGGTGTCGCAACTGTCGAGGAAGGCGCGGAGCTTCGCGGCGCTGGAATATCCCGCGAGATAATCATCTTCACTCCTCTTCTCGAAGATGATTTCGCGCGGGCGTGCGAGCTGAACATCACGCCGACGCTCGGATCGAATCACGAAATCAGCGCGTGGCGAGTATATGGGACCCCATATTATTTGTCGATCGACACTGGAATGCATCGCGCGGGCGTTCCGTGGCGCGAAGTGTCGTCGCTTGCACCCGCATTGAGCGCGAATCCGCCGAAAGGCGCGTTCACCCATTTCCATTCGCCGGAGCTAGACGATCCTACGATGGCTCAACAGCTCGGGCGCTTCGAGCACGCGTTGAAAGAGCTCCCCGAAATTCCGGCATACATCCACACAGACTCGAGCGCTGCAATTGTCCGGCACAGCAGGTCCTCACGCAGCGGTGTGAGACCCGGAATCTTCATGTACGGCGTCGGCAGTGGAGAAGGGGCACAGCTTCAGCCCGAGCCGGTTGTGTACATGAGGGGCCGCATTGTCGAAATCAGAAACGTCGAGGCCGGTGATACAGTGAGTTACGACGCAACGTGGACGGCTGAGCGGCCAACGCTCATTGCAACCGTTCCGCTTGGCTATGCCGATGGGTATCCCCGCAATGCAAGCAATCGCGGCGCTGCCGTCGTGCGTGAGAAAGTGGCGCCGATCCGTGGGCGCGTCACAATGGACATGACCATGATCGATGTCACTGACCTCGGCGCTGATGTCGGCGACGTCGTGACGATGATCGGAGATCCGGCCGCAGCAGGAACGGGAATCGATGTTGCATCGGTTGCAGCGCTCGCAGATATGTCGCCTTACGAGCTGCTGACCGGGCTGCGGAATAGAATCAAACGCATCTATAGAGGACAATGAGCGGAAGACGTGCGGTAATACTGGTCCTCGATGGTGTCGGGGCCGGCGCTGCTGATGATGCAGCGAAATACGGTGATGCGGACAGCAACACGCTCGGCCATATCGCTCGAGCAGTCGGCGGATTCAATCTGCCCGCGCTTCATTCGTATGGCCTCGGCAATATCCTCGAGCTTGATGGAATGTCACGGTCCGATTTCGCTGAGGGCGCGTGGGGCCTGATGCAGCCTGCATCTGCAGGGAAGGACAGCACGACGGGGCATTGGGAAATCGCGGGGGTTCATCTCGCAACACCCTTTCCGACTTATCCTGCCGGATTCCCAAAAGACGTAGTCGACGAGTTCGCACGTCGAACAGGTCGCGGCGTCCTCGGCAATGTGGTCGGGAGTGGTACGGCAGTTCTCGATGAATTCGGCGCCGAGCACATGCTGACGGGCAAGTGGATTCTTTATACTTCGGCGGATTCGGTCTTTCAGGTGGCAGCTCACGAGGGAATCGTTCCGCTCGAGGAGCTTTATCAGGCGTGTGAGACTGCGCGCGAAATGCTCGTGCCGCCGCACGACGTATCGCGCGTTATCGCGCGCCCGTTCGAAGGGGAGCCGGGATCATTCAAGCGCACCTCAAACCGTCGCGATTATTCGATCCAGCCGCCCGGCGAGACCCTGCTGGACGCTCTCGCACAGGCGGGAATTGCGCGCGAGGGTGTTGGAAAAGTGGATGATCTATTCGCAAAGCGCTCCATCGTTGCCCGGCACACGAAGTCCAATGCGGACGGCATCGACCTCATACGACAGTGGATTTCCGGGGGCACCGGTGGGCTGCTCTTTGCCAACCTTGTAGATTTCGACCAGTTGTACGGGCACCGCAATGATGTTGCGGGGTTCTACAACTCACTGCGGGAGTTCGACTTCGCTCTTCCCGACATAACCTCCGAGATGCTGGAGGATGATCTGCTTTTCATAACGGCCGACCACGGCAACGACCCCACTACGGAGTCGACTGACCATGCAAGGGAGGCTGTACCGCTCCTGGCAATCGGCAGGCAGGTCAAACCGGGAAATATTGGGGTCCGCAAGACTTTTTCGGACCTTGGCGCAACCGTCGCGGACTGGCTTG
Organism: Gemmatimonadaceae bacterium; assembly: GCA_036377755.1. Classification (GTDB taxonomy): domain Bacteria; phylum Gemmatimonadota; class Gemmatimonadetes; order Gemmatimonadales; family Gemmatimonadaceae; genus UBA4720. Next base: position 3,761 of record DASUXX010000481.1, on the reverse strand, counting down.
GTGTCTCATTTCGCGGCAACGGCGAGTCATTTCTTTCGCAGCTGATAAAATCGTAATCACAGGGAAGAGACGATGAAGCCTGACGACGAGCTGCGTGACGCCGCTTTTGCCGCCATGGAGAATGCATATGCGCCGTATTCGCGCTTTCGCGTGGGTGCGGCGTTGAGGACTGCAAGCGGTGAGATCATCACCGGATGCAATGTCGAGAACGCTGCATACGGCGAGGCACTTTGCGCCGAGCGTGTGGCAGTCTCAGCAGCTGTCGCGAGAGGAGTGCGGCAGTTCGAGGAGATCGTGGTCGCCAGCGAGTCCGATGAGCCGGCGCCTCCGTGCGGATCGTGCAGGCAGACAATGAGTGAGTTTGCGCCCGATCTCAAGATCACGGGGTATTCGAGGAACGGAAAGAAAGTGGAGTGGAGACTCGGCGATCTTCTGCCGGAAGCGTTCGCGCTGAACTATCTACGCGGAAAAGAGTAAGTGAAATTGAGTTTTGTCCGGCTCACGTTCGCCGGTTCGCTATTGATTGCTGCGGTGACGTCGGCGTGCACGGAGAAGCTCGAGAGCAACGCCGGCTGTCCTCTCCTGTGCCCAAGTCAGGGAGGCGAGATCGAGACGGTGACTCTCGACGCTGTCACTCTCGATACGACAGTCTCGGCGCTGGAAGGTCAGGGCACTGAGACGTCGATCCTCATCGCGAGTCGGGGCGACTCGATCGATGCGCGCGCAATTATCCGCTTCGACAGCATTCCTGCGCGCTACGTAAAGCCGGGCCCGGATACTACGAGCATCGAGATTACGACTGTCGACAGCGCCATTCTCAGAATGCGTGTCGACACGACCGGCGGAAAAATTCCGGAGACTCTCACTCTCGATTTGTACGATGTGAACTCGGATGCGCCCGATACCGCGACTGCGCAGATCGCTGCGCTGTTCACTCCCGCTCGTCTGATCACATCTGCGACGTTTGAGAAGGCTGCGCTGAAGGACACGATCAACGTACCGATTCCGGGCTCTGCATTGCTCGAGCGCAAAGGCGGACCAATGCGGCTCGGTATTCGTGCTCGTGGGCCGCAGTCAGTTCAGCTTCGACTGTTGTCGCAGGAAGGCGCGGGCGCGCCAACTCTTCTTACATATCGAGTCGACGCGGATACGGCAGTCTCGAAGGTAGTGCTCGTTCCATATTCGAAGACTCCGGCGAATCAGCCGATTCTCGCCGGCTCACTTGCTGATTACACGCTGCTTGTAAAGGGAACGGCGACAGGGGCGCCAACTGATCTCAATATCGGCGGACTCCCCGCGCGTCGCGTTTACATGCGCTTCAACCTTCCGGCTTTCATAACTGATTCTGTCGACGTTGTGCGCGCGACTCTGTTGCTCACACAACAGCCGGGATCGAGTATCGATCCGACTGACACAGTCAGGATAGTTCCCCAGGTGTCGCTTGCTTCTGCAAGTGTGACAGACGTTGCAAAGGCGGCGCAGATTGTCGTCATAACCAAAACGGATACGCTCAAGGTCACGCCGACCGGCAGCGGATTGCGCACGATCGAAGTTGCAAACGTCCTGTCGCTCTGGCGCTCGCAGAACCCGACGGAGACTCCGCGAGCACTGATCCTTGTGAGCACTCTCGAGGGAACGTCGCCGCTCGAGGCGCGATTCTATCCAGCGGAAGCAGCTCCCGACCTGCGTCCAAGGCTCCGCATCAGCTACTCCGCCAGAAAGTCGACCGGACTTCCATGATCAGAAACGTCGCAATCGCTGGATTTGCTGCTCTGTCCATATCTGCTGGATCTGCTGCAGCGCAGGGAGGCCTGAGCACTCAGGGATTTGGATATCCGCCGGGACAGATGAGCACACGCGCGCTCGCGACTGGCGGCGGAATCGCGGAATTCGATGCTGACAGTCCAATCAATCCCGCGGCAATCGGACTGTCGGGCGAGCCGCGCATGTTCCTGCAGTACGAGCCTGAATTCAGGAAACTTTCAAATGCCGGAGCGTCATCGAACACGCTGACAGCGCGCTTTCCGGTCTTCTCAGCATCGATTCCAATTGGCGGGAAGGGAAGCATTGGCATTTCCGCTTCGACATTCCTCGACCGGTCATCATCGACCTCGATAACTCGCGAGGTCGAGATCGCAGGAACTGTCACATCTGTCACTGAAGAGACACAGATACTTGGAGCGATCAACGACCTGAGATTTGCCTTCGGCTTCGCTCCCAGCCAGAAATTCCAGATCGGCGCGGGCATTCACGCCTATACCGGACAGAATCGCGTCTTCTTTACTCAGGCATTCCCTGATTCGCTCAAGTTCTCGACGATTCAGCAGGTTACAACTCTCGGATTCCGCGGATACGCGGCGTCAGCAGGAGTGCTCGTTCGTCCGTCGCGGAACATTGGGTTTGCATTGAGTGGACGCAAAGGATTCAACATCGAAGCGCGCAGCGCGGACTCCGCCGTATCTGAAGCCGACGTTCCGGATCGATTTGGAGTTGCAGTCGCATACGAAGGTATTCCCGGGTCGAGCATTTCCGCCCGCCTCTCGCGCGACATGTGGTCGAAGCTGAACGGTCTTTCGTCGGTCGGAGCTGTGGATGCGTGGGATGGCGGACTTGGCGTTGAATCACTGGGGCCGCGCCTCATCCAGCGACAGACGATTCTCCGGCTTGGAGCGCGGTATCGAACTCTGCCGTTCCTTGCAGCGGGTTCCGAAGTGACCGAGCTTTCATTTGCCGCCGGACTTGGCGCGCAATTTTTCCGGAACCGCGCAACGCTCGACTTTGGTCTCGAGCGTGCGGGGCGCAAGGCCAGGGAGGCCGATGTCGATGCAACCGAGCGCTCCTGGATACTCAGCTTCGGGCTTCGCGTCCGTCCGTAACTGATGGCTGAGCCGACGAAAGAGTCGAGCCCGCTCGTCCTTGTTGCGGACGACGTGCCGGCGAACGTCGAGCTTCTCTCCGATCAGCTGCAGACGCTTGGTTTTCGCTGTGTGACGGCCTACGATGGCCCGTCAGCGATTGCAGCGTGCTTCGAACATCATCCTGATCTCTGCATTCTCGACGTATCGATGCCAGCAGGTGACCTCGGCGTCGATACGCGTTCGACGGGATTCGAAGTATGCCGGAGAATCAAGCGCGATCCGCGCACGTCGCGCATTCCGGTGATTTTCGTCACCGCGATGAGCGACACTACGGATCGCGTGCGCGGAATCGAAGCAGGTGGTGATGATTTTCTCACCAAGCCGCATAATCGCCTCGTGCTTGGCGCGCGTGTGCGCAGCCTGCTCAAGCTCAAGGCCGCAACGGATGCGCTCGAAGGCAGCTACCGCAAGCTCCGCGAGCTCGAGAAAGTGCGCGACGATCTCATGAAAATGATCGTGCACGATCTCAAGAGTCCGCTCACATCGGTCCTTGCGACTCTCGAGCTCCTTGGTGATGGAGATTTCGGAGAGCTCAGCGACGAGCAGCGGCGAGCGGTCAGTGAGGCAGAAGGCAAGGCAGAAGATCTTCTGACACTCATCGATGACATTCTCGAGGTTGCGCGCATCGAGGAGGCGGCCGTCACACTGGTGCGATCTGCAATTGCGCCGAAGGCTCTCCTGTCAGAGCTGTTCCACGAGTGGCAGCACCGCTTTCAGCAGGAAGGCACCGATGCAGCGATCGAAGTCGACGATGACACACCTGTGTTCTTTGCAGACAAGCCGCTCATCAAGCGCGTGTTCTCGAATCTCATTCAGAATGCAGTGTCGCACTCATCGCGGCCG
>DASUXX010000480.1:0-9907 GCA_036377755.1 Gemmatimonadaceae bacterium | reverse complement strand
TGTACTAAAAGTCCGTGATGCCATAAACCGCTTTCCGCGGTCCGGATACAGTCCCCTCAAAGAGCAGCTGAAAAGATCTTCTGAATCAATCCCCTTCAACATCGTGGAAGGCTGTGGAGCGCGATCACAGGCAGATTTCGCGCGGTTTCTCGACTTCAGCATTAAATCGGCATCTGAGACTGAGTACCAGCTCGAACTCGCTCGCAGCTACAAGATCATGAGCGAAGAGGCGTGGAAAGATTTGTCGAGCGCTACGGTTGAGATTCGGAAAATGCTGTGCGGGCTCCGAAAGAAGGTCCTCGCCAATCCGGCGTGAGGAGGCCGAGCATCCCACGAGTACCGGAGGCCCTGGCCTTGCGCAGGATTGGAGCAGAACCTCCGGAGATCGTTATGAAGTTGTTTTCCGACTCAATCATCGCTGCGGTTTGCTCGCTCGTCATTACGGGGTGCGGCAAAACCGACGGCTCGAGCGCCGCACCTGCCGGCGACCCAACGCAGACTCCCGCAGCGAGTCAAACCGCGGATACCGCGCAGGGGTCACAGGCAGCCACCGGCGCCGACGCGTGCGCATTCATCACCCAAAAGGATCTCGAATCGACACTCGGCAACGTATTCGCAGCCGGCAAGCCGACTCAGGGTGAGCCGTCGTGCACCTTCACAGCGACGAATGGACTCACCATCGCGGTCGCACTTCCAACCGCCCAGGTAAGTGAGGCCGAGTTCAATTCGTGGAAGCAGATGGCCGGTGCGGGTGCAGAATCCGTAAGCGGCGTTGGCGACGCAGCGTACTTCTGGAACTCGAGATTGTATATCCGCTCGGGGAATCGCACGGCGACGTTGTCCGTTACCGATAGAGATCTTACACCGGAGCTCAAGGCAGGACTACGAAAGCTAGGGGAGGTCGCAGCCTCACGGCTTCGTTAGGACTTAACGGCGCGGCGCTCTCGCGCGCTCGTAGCCCGTAGCTGCTCTAGCGCTTAGCCCGTAGCGTGCTAAAACGGAACGGCGCCGTTAGCTAATAACTGCAAATATCTAAAAGCGCAGTTCTGTTTTAGCACGCCAGGGGCTAAGCGCTAGAGCAGCTACGGGCTACGAGCGCGCGAGAGCGCCGCGCCGTTAAGTAGTCAGCCTCTAACGATTCCGAGCCGACTCTATACTATAGTGTAGACCCTATGTCCGATCTCCGCGCCAACCTGCAGGAGTTACTCGGAACCCGTTATCAGATAGAACGGGAGATCGCGCGCGGTGGAATGGCAACTGTCTACCTCGCGCGTGATGTCAGGCATGACCGCGATGTCGCTCTCAAGGTCATGCATCCGGAAGTCGCGCTCGCGCTCGGACGCGAAAGATTTCTTCGCGAGATCAAGCTCACTGCGAAGCTCTCTCACCCGAACATACTCACCGTTCACGACTCGGGCGAAGCCGGAGACTGTCTCTGGTATGTAATGCCCTACGTCGACGGCGAAACTTTACGTGATCGCCTCGACAGCGAGCTGACACTTTCTATTCCAACAGCTACAAGGCTCGCATGTGAAGCCGCTGAAGCAATTGGGTACGCGCATTCACTCGGCATCGTTCATCGTGACATCAAGCCTGAGAATATTCTTCTCTCTCGCGATCATGCGGTCGTAGCTGATTTCGGAATTGCGCGTGCCATCGACGTCGCACGCGACGATCACATGACAGCAAGCGGCGTAGCACTCGGCACGACTGCGTACATGAGTCCCGAGCAATCGCTCGCCGAAGAAGTCGATGCACGCAGCGATGTCTGGGCGCTCGGATGTGTCTTATACGAGATGCTCACCGGAGCTCCACCGTTTGGTCGGGGTGGGCGCGATGTAGTCTCGCGATCGCTCACAACGACACCTGCGTCGATTCGCGCAATGCGCGGTGATGTCCCGCCCGAGACTGAAGAGATTGTGATGAAGGCAATCGCGCGCGACAAGAACGATCGTTTCGCGAATGCTTCCGAGATGGCTCAGGCTCTAAGCGGTGCTCGGGAGCCGTCGAGCCCTGGAAAGCGGGTCGTCATCACGAATCAGCGCCGCACACTTCCTTCAGCGGCGGCCATACTGGGAATACTTGTTGTCGGAGCTGCGGTGATGTTCGCATTGAAGAGTAGTCGCGATAACGACAACAAATCGACTAAGTCATCATCTGCATCAACAGCTGTACCGTTCCGCCTCAGCAGCGATTCAATTGCGAACGATCTCTACCGGTCCGCAAGAGTGCAGCAAGGCCGCCGAACTGCTGTCGGAACGGCGAGAGCGATAACGCTATATACGCAGGCATTGAAAAAGGACTCGACTTTCGCTCGTGGGTGGGCCGAGCTCGCCCGCACTGCGAATTTCGCGTACATATGGGCGTTCGACATCCCCGGAATCAGTCATGATTCGCTGAAAGCTCTGTCCGTGAATGCAAGCGACCGGGCAGTAGAGCTTGGTCCTGAAGATCCGGTGAGCTGGCTCGTGAAGGGACGCGCGGCGAAGCTTCTCAATCCTTCCAATCTCGAAGCAGCGCTGTTCAACGTGCGAAAGGCGCTCGCTCTCGACAGCATGAGTGCTGAAGCGTGGTACGACATGGGTACGATCTATCAGGAGCTTCTCGCGGACAGCCTTGCGCTCAGCGCCTGGAAGCGCGCTGCAGATCTTGACCCGACTGACACGCAGACACTTTCATTCATCGGCTTTCACTATCTGTGGACCGGGAAATATCAGGATGGCGTGGCGTACACCGACAGCGCAGTGAAGCTGGATCCTACATTCCTCACTGCGCGCGAATCATCAGCACAACTTGCGCTCGAGCTCGGCAGGCCTGCCGATGCCCAGAGCACATACGAAGCACAGATTGCGCTGACTTCAGGGCGGCAGCTCGGCACGATGTACGGTATGCTTGCGCTGGCGCAGATGGATCAGGGCGACACTGCGGGTGCACGCGATAACATCGCGCGCGCAAAAAGCATCGCGAACATGAACAATCCCAACCGGCATGAAGCTGCATGGATTGGCGCAGTGCTCGCAGCAGCGGGAGATACCACGGGCGCAGTAGATCTCATCAGCAGGTACAAGCCGCGGAGTGATCTACACTTTCAGCTTCACCTTAAAAGAGATCCCAGGCTTCGGTGGCTCAAGGGGAAATGGGGCAAAGGTCTGCTACTGCCAGACCCGAAAAAGCCCTGAGAGAAGAAATGCGTCGTAGCGTATCGCGTATTCTTCTCTTCTCTGTATTGCATTTCATGATTGCAATGCTGATCGCAGTTCTCGCTTTCGGCGTCGATCTGGATCAGCTTCGCTCACGCAGCCCCCTGAGCCGCGCCGCAGCGAATGTTCATGATGTGTTGTGGTGGCCGCACGATCACGCGCTGCGCGCTTTACCCCACGACTGGATTGCGCATCACACTTACTTCATCCCGATTGCGCTCGTATTGAACAGCCTCGTATGGGGCACCGCTATCTATGTTGTTGCGATTGCGATCGATAAGCTCCGACGCACGTAGTCATGATTACTCGATGCGCTTAAAAACGAGCTTGCCGGAATTCTCTCCAAGCTGGCTCGTTGCGAGTGTAACGCGCGCAGGGCCGATCGTTCCAATCACAGGACCCGGTCCGCAAAGCGCAGCCTCGCCACAAGGTGGCGCCACTTTCAACTGAACTCCGTCAATCAGATATCGGCCGTTGAAATCGGCCTTCTGTACGACTGAATGCGACGGAATGCCTTCATCAACTGTCTCGAATACCGTGGTGCGTCTGACATCACCATTCGCAAAGAGCCGCAGCGTATCGGCGATCAGTGTCATGCGTGAGTCGACGAAACTTTCAGTTCGCGGCAAGGCTTGCCCGCCCACCGATGTTGCGACATACAGCGCATCGATGTGATCAGGCAGCGGCTCCACTGAATTCTCAGAGCAGGCTGCAATTGCAGTGATTGCCAATGCAGCGGTGGACGCGGACTTCAACCAACGCAACAGTTGCATGCTGCCTCCTGGTAAGGGTGCTTAATCCAATACTATAGTATTGGGCACTCGATCCCGCATCCGCAGCATGATAAACATCGTTGTAACCCCTTGAACAGCGAAGCCAACGCTGGCCCATAGCAGCTCGTTGTGCCCGCTCTCATAGACCATTGCCAGCGGCCGCCCTCCAAAGAGGTACCACGTGGAAGCATGACTCGCGACGAATCGGAAAAGTGCTGCACCAAGGATCCAGCCGGTAACGATTGCGGCGGGCCACGACACGCGATTCTGCCTGATCGCAATTGCCTGTGACAGGGCAACGACAACACCCGCAGTGATCATTCCCGCATAGCTGGCGACTGTATCGTATCCCGCAAGATCCGTTGTAGACATCACGACGAGTCCGGCAATGAGACCAAGTGCGATCCCGACGATCGTGAATCGCTGCAGCCTGCGCTTATCGGCTCCAAGAAGTGAGGCACCATAGCGTGCTGTTCCAATCGCGATGATGATCACGAGCGTGAATGCAGCGACGATCGCCGCGGGACTCAATCCGATCACGCGGGTCAGAAGATTCATGCAGACGAGCACTATGATGAACGGGGCTAGATGAAGCGCCAGCCATCGGAAGAGAGGGACGCGAGGCAATTCACTTCTCCGGTTGTGTTGTGCATGAGAGGATGCAACGATCTGAAATCTGTTACAGATACGCTTGTAACAAATCGGCCGGGACGCCATCCTATCAAGCAACCTTTGCAATCTGCAAGGCGGTACGGCAGAATCGATCTCATGGACATCGCGTGTCTGCACCTTATCGCTTCCGCGACTTCGCTGACGCTGATCCCGTGACAGCGCCGGAGGGCGCCGCACAGATAGCGACGCTTGTCACTGCTGCACAACGCGGTGACCAGTCTGCGTTTGCAGAATTGTATCGACGCCATGCATCTCTTGTTCGCGCTCTTCTGCTTGCAAGGTCGGATCCCTCTGACGTACCCGATCTGTCGCAGGATGTGTTTCTCTTCGCGTTGACGCATATCAAGGATCTCAGAGACCCTGCCGCATTTCCGGGTTGGATATCGACGATCGCTCGCAACACTTCGCGCGCACGATACCGGTCCAGTCGCCCGAACGTCGAGCTCGACCCGAATATCGAATCCGCTCCCTCGTCTGATGACGCGCGAATCGACGCCGAGCGTGTGTTGAATGCGATCAGGGCAATGCCGGAGACACTGCGCGAGCCACTGTTGCTGAGACTGCTCGAAGGGATGAGCGGGCTTGAGATCGCCGATGCGCTCGGCGTCAGCCACTCATTAGTACGAGTAAATCTGCATCGCGGTATGGCGATGCTGCGCAGAAATATGGGAGAGTCATGAATATCAACGACGATTACCTCGACAATCCATCGGCGACTCCAATCCCCGAGATTGCAAGGCTCGAAGCCGCGCTCGCACCACTTCGTGAGATCGATGTGATGCCGCGCACGGCAACGGTTGCACGTGGCCGCGGACGACGCACGCCGTATGTGTGGATGCTGCTTGCTGCCGCATCGCTGTTAGTGGTTGTCCATCTCTATGGGCAGCTGTGGCGTTCGTGGACTGTGATCGAGACTGGGAGAAGCGTTGCGGACATCGTCACGCTTAAGGCGTCACGGAGTGTTTCACCTGGTGATGTGATAGTTACCGGCTCACATCAGCGCGCGCGACTCAATCTCGGCGCAGTTGGCAGAACCGAAATCGCGCCCTCGTCCCGCGTGCGTATAATCCGTGCAGCGGAGAGTGGATATCAGCTCGCTCTGGAACAAGGCGAGATTCACGCGCGCATCTGGGCTCCGCCGCGCTTCTTTACTGTTCGGACTGCAGCGGGAACAGCAATCGATCTCGGATGTGTGTATACGCTGCGCGCGACTGCGGATGGTCGTTCGTTACTCCGTGTCACTGGTGGCGAAGTCGAGCTCGAGCACGAGGGTGGTACGATCGTTGTCCCAGCTGGCAATGAGGCCACCATCGGAACAGGAAAGCGCATTGCTTTACCTGTTCCATCTTCAGCGAATGATACTCTTCGAATCGCAGTGTCCGAGTTCGAAGGGAATCCGGAAAATCCGTCGAGCCTTACCAGACTTCTTGCTGCTACGGACAATCGAAGCACAATCGTGCTGTGGCATCTATTGAATCGTCTGAATACTGATCAACGCTCCGCGGTTTACGCGCGGCTTGGAGAAATCGTGACCGCGCCACATCCATCGCTTGATGCAACGGTCGCGCTCGAGCCCCAGGCACTCGAGAAATGGCGCACGATTCTGGAGCCGGGATGGTCAACCGAGAAACCCGGATGGATCAGGCGCCAGTTCAGGAGTATCTGGCGCACGATCCACTAATCGCGAAATTGCTCCGCCCACGATGCTCAGCAGCTTATGTTCGGATTCCACGGATAGAACATTCCGAGAGGATTCGGCGACCATACCCAGACATGCAGCTCGTAGTGGTCGATGTTGCCGGTTCCTCCGGGGAATGTGTGACTGCTGAAGAGGAGAGGCTGGCCGAGTATTTCAGGTGGTGGTGCACCGACACCATTTACGCGTTCCCACGCAGCCTTGAAGACGATGTACTCGACGCCGACGAGCCGCATTTTCCCGTTTGCCATCTTTTCATATAGAAGCATTTCGGGGCGCTCGAGATCGATAACTGCGTCCCCTGCTGCCGGGTTAGCGGCGCCGCCGCGCAGCGGCACATTTACCCGATGATATCCCATCTTGCCCTGTGTGTTCGCCGGGCACGTTTCGACCGCTGGATTCGGAGACCAGGCGGTGTATCCAGCAGCCGTTGCGCTGTCGAGGTCGTGGAATGTCGCGGTTACCTGCCGAATCTGCGCCAGGCCCGACTGAACTTCCGGTGATTTCTCGAACGATGGGTCTCTCAGGGCCGACATGTCATGCATGTCGTGATTCATTGGCTGAACAGCTTCACTCGAGGGGCGGCAGGCAGCAGCGGCTGTGACTGCCAGTATCCACAGGACCTTGCGATACATCGGTGCGTCTCCGGCAAATGGTTTTTGCTCAAGCTTGCTACGGGTATGTCGCACGCATCATAGTTCTGGAGGCTCACCGGATTCTCACAGAAAAATCACAGGGCGGATGTGCCGGAAAATTGTTTTCGACTGAACGTCCTCGGCTCCCTTTCTCTTCAGTCTGAGGGGGCATCGCCTCCATCCGGCGCGCTCCAGAAGCGACGGCTGTCGCTCCTGGCGATTCTCGCGGTTGCCCGTGATCGTGGGCTTTCGCGCGATCGAATCCAGTCCTACTTGTGGCCGGAGAGTGATTCCGCGCGGGCACGCCATGCTCTCGATCAGCTTGTCTACGCGATTCGCCGTGTGTTCGACACCGATCCGTTCATATCGGAAGGCCGCGATCTTCGACTCGATCCGGCCGTAATAACAACGGACGTTGCCGAGTTCGAAAGTGCGCTCGCGGCAGGACGTCTGGAAACCGCGGTCGATGTTTACGGCGGGCGATTGCTGTACGGCGTGCAGGTTGGAGAAAGCCGTGATCTCGAAAGCTGGATCGACGCAGAAGCTGTCAGACTGGAGCAGGTCTATCAAAGCACGCTCGATACGCTGGCTCGCGATACCGCAGCGAAAGGAGATCTCGCGCGGGCAGCTGAATGGCGCCGAAAGCTTGCCGCATCCGATCCGCTTTCATCGCGTAATGCTCTGTCTCTCATAGAGACACTTGCACAAAGCGGCGATGTTGCCGGTGCTGTCCAGCACGCACGCACGTATCAGGATCTGGTTCGGCGAGAGCTCGAAGTTGAGCCTGATCCACAAATAGAAGCTCTCGTTGCTGCAATCACGAAGCATTCCGCACGTCAGCACGTAGTGAGGCCGCTGCTACCGCTGGCGGCTCCAGTTGCAAATACTCCGGCCGAATATCCGGAAAAGGTTCGTGAATCAAATCCAAGTCACCTGTGGATGCTTGGATTTAGTATCCCCGTGCTACTTATTGTTGCGCTTGCACTTGCTGCGGCTTCAGCACGGCCAAAGCGCGATGATGTGCGAGACACCGCGAAAGTTGCGTATCTCCGCGGCGTCAACTCATGGCAGGATCGGTCCAGAAGCGCACTCGATACAGCAGTCGTGTACTTCCGCAAAGCGGCGGAGCTGGATCCCGCATACGCGGAAGCCGAAGCAGGTCTCGCCAATGCCTACGTGATGATTGGTTACTCGGGCTATCGGCCTGGCGATGCAATGTTCCCTAAAGCAAAAGCTGCTGCGCAGCGGGCAATCATTCTCGACAGCACGCTCGCCGCTCCGTACGCAGCGCTCGGCATGGAGCTCACCTGGGAGCGTGATTTCAGGTCAGCTGCGCGCGCCTTCAGGAAAGCAATTGCTCTCGATCCGAATTATGCGACGGCTCATCAATGGTACGGGATCCTGCTTCGAATCGTCGGCGATATTCCGGGATCCGTTCGTGAAACTGGCGCCGCTGCGCGACTGGATCCTCTTTCACTTCAGATTCAGAACAACTACGCAACGTTCCTCAGGGCATCAGGCCAGAAGGATGCTGCCATGCAGCATTACCTGAAGATGATTGCGGAAGAGCCCGACTCGAGCTGGACTCAGCGCAATCCATGGCTCCTCACGAACATGGCCGTATCGTATGCGAGAGCAAGGAAGTTCGATGAAGCAATGAGATTCGCCGAGCGTGCGGTGAGGATTCTTCCGGGTCATCCGCGTGCGCAGTCGGCGCTTGCTGATGTGTATCGCGAGATGGGAAAGCCGGATCTGGCCCGCAAAGCGTTTGAGAAGTCCGATCCGCACAATCCGCACTACGCTGCGTACCGGGCAATGAACTTCGTTGACGAGGGGCAGGTCGACAGTGCGTTCGTATGGTTCGACAGGGTGACTGACTGGGGTATTCCCGTGCTCATCTCACTCCGCGGCCTCGACAATATCAAGTCCGATCCTCGTTACAACGCGCTCCTTCAAAGACTGGGGATGAACGTCCGGCTCGACTGAAGTCCACCTGCGAACGTAAATTCTTTCCCCAGTGCCCGACCTCAAGGAAGTCCTCGAGAGCAACATTTCCGGGTCCTACACCATAGAGCGCGAGCTCGGCGGTGGAGGCATGAGCCGTGTTTTTGTCGCAACCGAGCGGCTCCTCGAGCGAAAGGTCGTAATCAAGGTTCTTCCAGAGGATCTGGCCGCCGAAATCAGCAATGACCGCTTCAGGCGGGAGATCCTTTTCGGCGCGAAGCTTCAGCACCCGCACATAGTACCTGTACTGTCGGCAGGCGAAGTACTAGGACGCCCATACTTCACCATGCCGTTCATCGAGGGTGAATCGCTTCGCGCGAGACTCGATCGGATCGGTGAGCTCCCGTTGCCTGATGCTGTTCGCATTCTTCGCGAGGTAGCATCTGCAATCGCATACGCGCACAAGAACGGAATAGTTCATCGTGACATAAAACCCGATAACGTTTTGCTGAGTGACGAGTTTGCGCTCGTCACTGATTTTGGTGTCGCCAAGGCAATTCGCGCGTCGACTGTCAAGGATGATGCGCCTACGGTGACCACTGCAGGCGTCGCAATTGGAACGCCCGCTTACATGTCGCCCGAGCAGGCCCTGGCAGATCCGCATGTAGATCATAGATCCGACATCTACTCATTCGGCATACTGGCGTATGAGATGCTCAGCGGCTCGACCCCGTTCAGCGGGCGTCCAACGCAGGCAATGATGGCGGCTCACGCTCTCGAGCCGCCCGAGCCAATTCGCAAAAGACGTCCGAACGTCGCGCCGTGGATTGCAGATCTCGTGATGAGGTGTCTCGAGAAGCGACCGGCCGATCGGCCACAGACCGCTGCCGATCTCGTGCAGATGCTTCATGAGTCCGATGAAGTCTCGCGCAGTGGCTCGATGACAAGCGCATCTGCCCCTGGCAACAGACGACTGTGGATGATTGG
>DASUXX010000479.1:0-3758 GCA_036377755.1 Gemmatimonadaceae bacterium | reverse complement strand
CACTTGCTCTCGGTTTCGAGGGTGCGCGCGTTGCCCTCGTCTCGCGGAACAAGAAGCAGCTGGAGAAAGTCGCGAACGAAGCAGGGAATGATTCATTCTCGATTCAATGTGACGTAACGAATGATTCGGACATCGATCGCGCACTGGGCGTAATACGAAAGGAATTCGGTGGCTCACCTGATATTGTCGTCAACAATGCAGGCTTGTTCACGATAAAAACTCTCGATGACACTCTCACCGGAGAGTTCGACAAAATTCTCGCGACAAACCTGAGAGCACCCTTCCGGCTGATTCGTGAGCTGCTGCCGGCCATGCGCGAGCGCGGATCGGGTGACATCGTGACGATCGGCTCAATCGCCGACCGCAACATCTTTGCGGGCAACGCGGCTTATTCGGCGACGAAGTACGGGCAGCGCGCACTGCACGAAGTGCTTCGCGCAGAAACGCGCGGCACCGGCGTGCGCGCAACGTTGATCTCGCCAGCAGCGGTCGACACGGATATATGGGACCCAATACAATATCTTGGCAGCGATCAAAATCCCGATCGCTCGACTATGCTGAGTCCCGAATCAGTGAGCGACGCCGTGCTATTCGCCGTCACGCGGCCTGCCGACGTGAACATCGACGAGCTGCGACTCTCCCGAAGCTGATCCATGTACATCGAGATGCTCGATCTCCTTCGCTGCCCGGTGGAGCACGAAGAAACCTGGCTCGTCGCATCGTTCCACAGGATGGACGGCCGCTTTGTAATCGAAGGAAAACTTGGGTGTCCGATCTGCAGCGCGGAATACGAGATCACGAACGGTGTTGCTGATTTCGGCGGCGCACGTCAAGAGACTGATCGATCCGAAGCTGATGATGATGCGGTAATACGCACCGCGGCGTTATTGAACCTGACCCGCCCTGGATCGCTTGCTGTTCTGTGCGGCGAAACAGCAGGCGTGGCAAATCGCTTGGCAGAAATGACTCAGGCCCGCATCATTGCCTTGAACCCTCTCACAAAGATCGAGGAAACGGAGCTGGTTGGCGTCGTTACGACAGCGGGCCGCATCCCGCTGGCCTCCTCATCGGTCGACGCCATCGCAATAGGCGAATGCAACGTCGCCGCAGATGCTGTGAGGATTCTCAAGCCGGGTAGCCGAATCAGCGCGAGGGCCACAGTCGACCTTTCACCCTGGTTCACTGTTCTGGCGAAAGACGAGAACGACGTGGTAGCCGAAGCCAAGGCGCAAATCGTCGAATTGAGAAGGAGCAACGCATAACCCCATGGTGGGTGATAGGTTGCCTTTCAGACGGGTTATCGGCGAGAGTGGGAGCTAAGTCGCTATAGGTTGCGACGACCGGCTGAAAGGCAACCCATCACCCGCCGAGGCCGTCAAGACAAACTCACAGATACATGGCGTCGATAACGTCCTTGTAATTCTTATCGACGACTTTCCGCTTCACCTTCTGCGTGGGTGTCATCTCACCACGATCGAGAGAGAAATCTTCCGCGAGCAAGGCGATCTTTCGTGGCGTCTCGTAGTGGGCGCAGCTGGTGCACGCGCCAAGCACTTCGCTCTCCATCTTTTCATGCACAGCAGGAACCTTGATCAGCTGCGAGCGATCAGTCCAGATAATTCCTTTCCGCTTCGCCCACCCCTCGAGCTGCTCGAAGTTCGGGACAATCAGCATCGATGGGAAACGGCGCTTGTCGCCGATCATCACGGCCTGGCTCACGTACTTGTTGGTCTTGACCAGGTTCTCGATCGGCTGCGGCGCGATGTTCTTCCCGCCCGCAGTGACGATGAGATCCTTCTTTCGATCGGTAATCGCGATGAAACCATCGCGAATCTCGCCGATGTCGCCAGTGTGAAACCATCCCTCTGAGTCGATCGCCTCCGCAGTGGCCTCGGGACTGTTGAAGTAACCTTTCATCACACTCGGACCACGCGTGAGAATCTCTCCATCAGGAGCGATCATCACCTCCACACCGGCAACAGGCCTTCCGATTGTTCCAAGCTTGAAATCATGCGGCGTGTTCACGCCGATCACAGGCGACGTCTCAGTGAGACCGTAGCCTTCGAGAATGATCAGTCCTGCGGCGTAGAAAAACTTGTTGATCTCGGGAGCTAGCGGCGCTCCGCCGGAAACAAAGAACCGAAGCCTTCCGCCGGTTCTCTCCTTGAGCTTCGAGAAGACGAGCTTCTGCGCGAGCGCATACTTCCGAGCGAGCATTCCCTTCGGCTCGCGTCCCGCGAGCTTCTCATCGGCCCACTTGTCCGCAACTGCGCGCGCCCAGAAAAAAATTCTCTTCTTGATGAATCCACCTGCAAGCGCATTCTGCAGCACGCGTGCATACATCTTCTCGTAGAGCCGCGGTACCGAGAACACAACTGTCGGACGCACCTCGATCATGTTCGCCGGAACGGTGTCGAGACTTTGCGCATACGCAATGGTGCTGCCCGTTGCGAACATCAGGTAATCGCCCATTCGCTCGAAGATGTGCGACAACGGTAGAAAGCTCAATGCAACGTCGTTGCCGGTGAAGGGAAGCAGAACGCGCGTCGCTTCGACGTTGGTATAGATGTTCGCATGCGTGAGCATCACGCCCTTCGGATTACCCGTCGTGCCTGAAGTGTAAATCAGCGTTGCGAGATCATCCGGCTTCACGCCCTCCGCAATCGATCGATATTCGGCGAGTGATTCCGGTGTCTCTGCCGCAGCGCCGCGATGCTCGAGTGCTGCAAGCGTCATGTCCGCTGCAGGCCCTGCCTCGTCAAAGCTTATCACATGCTGCAACCCCGGAAGCTGCGACCGCACCTCGGCGATTTTTGCCGCCTGTTCAGGAGTCGATACGAATATCGCTGCGGCGCCGGAATCCTTGAGGATATATGCGATCTGATCGGGTGGCAGCGTTGGATAAATGGGCACATCCGTGATGCCGCTCGTAAGACACGCGTAGTCGGCAATTGCCCATTCCGGCCGGTTCTCCGAAAGAAGACCGACTCGCGAGCCAGGGTTCACACCAATCGTTGCCAGACCGAGAGCGGCATGTCGCACGCGTCGCTCGATCTCGCGATGACTGACCGACACATAGCGATCGCCCTGCTTGTACTGCAGTGCATCAGGCTTGTCGAAGCGCTCGATCGCCGAAAAAAACAGCTCGTTCAACGTACCGGGCTCGGGAGCCTCGGGACCTCTCACGTAAGGATTCGTGCTTCTCGCTGCTTCTGTCGCCGTCATTTTGGCTTGAGCTTGAGTACGAGTAACACCGGACTGCCTTTGACCTGCACCCCGCGATATTTGACGAAAGCCTGAACCATCACTGAATCGATTTGTCCGCGAAGCTTGCTGACATCGATTCGAACGCGCCGTCCAGCTACACCCGATGCATCCGTCGTGTCGAGAGATGATCGCGTCGCGGAGCCGTCGCCAACGAGCTTGCCGACTGCGGAGTCCGCTGGATTGACCAGGAAGCTCACGAGCCACGACCCAACTTCTTTTGCGGAATCCGGCTTGAGCGTCGTGTTGAACACTTTTACCTGAAGCGGGGTCGATATGTTCAAGGTGTCTGTAAGCACATATGAGAGCGAGTCGCGACCGCTCACTGCAGCGGCCGAATCGGGCTTTATTGTGATTGCAATCGGCAGAGTGACGCTGAGGTTTCCAATTCGTGCATTGATACGCGCCCCGGTTCGCACACTGTCACCGACGATGATGCCAGTTGTGCTGTCTACGCGCACACCGCGATCGATTGCGAGGAATCGCACTTCCGG
>DASUXX010000478.1:0-5821 GCA_036377755.1 Gemmatimonadaceae bacterium | reverse complement strand
TGCTCGATCGAATCGATAACGATTCGGCGAAGTCCCTGAAGCGTTATCTGTACCGTCTCGCCGGGGAGGTTGATGCGCTCATGCACTCGTGCTGCAACGCCAACGCGCCCAACGAACGTATCGAGGTCCACTGGCTCGTCGTGATCGCCGGTTGCAACGACGAGGGCGACGATGAGGCCTGCACCGGGATTTTCCTTGAGCAGCGCGAGATTTTCGGGCGCGCCCATCTGCACCGCAATGGTGCCGAGGGGATATACGATGGTCGACCTGAGCGCCATCAGCGGAAGCGATGGCGGGATCTCGGATTTGAGGATGTCGTCCTTGCGCTGAGTCTTGGCCATATGCTCAAGTTAAGGAACGCGGGGACGCTAAGCTATCGCAGGCCTCATGCCTCGCTATACGGCGTTTTCCGACGGTTTGCGTGCCAGTATCGCCGCAAATCCAGGCTGGTCACGAAGATTATCCAGCGTCGAATCATGCTCGATCCACTTCCAGTGTCCGAATCCATTATCCACTGCTTTTGTCAGCGTCCGCACTCCTTCTTCCTTCATGTCGAGCAGCGCGTAATCGCAAGCGACGTTGTACAGAACTGATGGATCATCCGGATCCATCTGTTCGGCCCGGCGCGTCCAGTCGAGCGCCTTTTCTTTCTCCCCAAGATCCACGAGCGCGGCAGCACCGAAATACAGCGCCCTCGGATTGTCAGGATTCAACTCGAGGTGCTTGCGCGCGGCGTCGTAGGAGCGCCGCACGGCTTTGATACGCTCATCGTTGAGGCCGAGATCGGCGTACATGCCTGCGAGCAGGAGAAGCGCTGCAAAGTCCTCAGGCCTCACGGCGATTGCACGCTCGTACCAGTTAGCGGCCTCCCTCGCCTTGCCCTGCGCTGCGCACGCTCTAGCGTAGAAATACGCTGCCTCGAATGACTTTGGATTGAGGCGCATTGCTTCCTCGAATTCCTTCTCGGCCTCGACGAACTGACCAGTCAGTGAGACAGCGAGGCCGCGCGACGCGTGCGCTTCGGCAAGATGAGGCGCTAGATCGAGTGCCCGGCGGCTCGCAGTGTCTGCCTTGCGAAGGTTACCCTCGGATGCATCGAAATACTGATATAGAAACGAGCAGCAGTCAGCGACACCGCAGTGAGCGAGTGCATACCCCGGATCGAGCTCGATTGCGCGCTCGTACAGCTGGCGGGCAAACTCATGAGATCTGCGTCGATGCTGATGAAAGAACTGTCTGCCGCGAAGGTAATATTCGTAAGCGTCGATGTTCGTAGTCGGAACGTTTTCGATCGCTTTTTTTTCGTCTTCGGTGAGAACGAGTCGGAGCGCCGAGACGATGCTGGCCGCGATCTCGTCCTGGATGGCGAAGACGTCCTCTAGCTCGCGATCGTAGCGCTCTGCCCACAGCTGCGAGCTGTCGGTGGTGCTGACGAGCTGTGCATTGAGGCGAAGGCGTTTGCCCGCTTTGCGAATGCTGCCCTCGAGAATCGTCGAAACCTGCAGCTTTCTGCCGATCTCACGGACATCGTCGTTCTTTCCCTTGAACGTAAAGGAAGATGTTCGCGAGACCACGCGCAGAGCTTTCACCTTCGAAAGTGCAGTGATTATCTCATCGGCGATCCCATCGGCGAAGAAATCTCCTTCGGGATCGGCACTCATGTTTGTGAAGGGAAGCACCGCGATCGACTTGGAGCTGCTCACTCCATGCAGCGGACTGCCGTCGGGGGTGCTCAAATGGCTTGCAACGAGGGCCCGCGCGAATTCGGCGGTAGTCGCGAAGCGCTCGCTCGCATCTTTGGAGAGCGCTTTCAACATCGCGGTTTCGACTTCGTCGGGAGTTTTCTCGAAAACCGCACGCAGCGATGGTACCGGGTCTGTAAATCGCTTGCTGATAACGGACTGCGCTGTCGGCCCCGTGAAAGCTTTCTTGCCGGAGAGCATCTCGAACAACACGCACGCGAGGCTGTATTGATCGCTTCTACCGTCGATTTTGTTTTCACCCGCAGCCTGTTCCGGACTGACGTACGCCGGAGTTCCAACGACCGTTCCCGTCTGCGTCAGGGTGTCGTTCGCGGCCGAGCTGACTGCTTTACCGATTCCGAAATCCATCACGACTGCTTCGCCATCCTGCAGCATGACGTTTTCAGGTTTGATATCGCGATGAACGACATTCTGTCTATGCGCGTAATCGAGTGCAGCTGCGATACCGCGAATCAGCTGAAGAGACTCGTCGAGTGGAATCTGCCCGTCGCGCAACAGTCTGTCGCGCAGCGTCTCTCCATCGATGACCGGCATCACGTAGTAGAGAAAGCCTTCAGCATTTCCTGAATCGAATAAGGGAACGATGTGCGGATGATTCAGCCGCGCAGCGAGCTCGATCTCGCGCAGAAACCGGTCAGGACCGATCGAATGGCCGAGGTCGGGATGGAGAACCTTGATTGCAACTCGCCGATTGTGGCGCAGATCCTGGCCGAGATACACGGTTGCCATGCCGCCGCGGCCAAGCTCGCGGTCGATCCGATATGATTTTGAAATCGCGTCTTCGAACGAATTCGCCATTACGCGTCTGCCTCAGCCGGTTTTCTCGCAAGGAGGTCCTGGAAGCCCGGATCGTCACGCAGCGAGTCGAAGTCCGAGTCATGTTCGAGCCAGCTCCAGTGTCCGAAACCATTGTCGATGGCCTTTCGCAGTGTATCGATCGCCTCGTGTTTCTGATCTTCGAGAGCAAAAGCACAGGCGATGTTGTACAGCACCGAAGGGTCGTCAGGGTCCATCGACAGTGCCCGGCGATTCCAATCCCGGGCCTTGTCTGTTTCGCCCAGTGCGGTGAGTGACATCGCACCCATATACAGCGCGCGAGGGTCATCCGGATTCAGCTCGAGATGCTTCCGCGCCGTGTCATATGCGCGACGCGAAGTCTGAATCGATTCTTCGTGTTTGCCTGTTGAAGCGTACGCCGTTGCAAGCAATGCAAGCGCTGCGTAGTCATCGGGCCGGACCGTGATCGCGCGCTCGAACCACTGCGCCGCTTCTTCATTCTTGCCGCGCGCAACACATGAACGTGCGCGGAAGTAGGCAGCTTCGAACGACTTGGGGTTGAGCTTCATTGCCATCTCGAACTCAGTGTCCGCTTCGTCGTAACGCTGACTGAGAGAAACCGCGAGACCACGAGACGCATGCGCTTCCGCCAGACTCGGAGCGAGCTCCAGAGCGCGCCGGCTCGCAGCTTCGGCGCGGCGGAGATTTGCGGGCGAGCCGTCGAAATACTGGTAGAGAAACGAGCAACAGTCGGCGACGCCGCAATACGCGAGTGCATAGTTCGGGTCGAGCTCGATAGCGCGCTCGAACATCTGGCGCGCGTACTCGTGCGACTTGCGACGGTGCTGGTGGAAGTACTGGCGGCCGCGAAGATAAAATCCGTACGCTTCGACGTTCGCAGTCGGAACATTCTCGATCGCTTTCTTTTCGTCGTCGCTGAGCACGACACGCAGTGCGTTGACGATGCTGCCCGCGATCTCGTCCTGAATTGCAAAGACGTCTTCGAGCTCACGATCGTATCGCTCGGCCCAAAGCTGCGCGTTGTCCGACGCATTGATCAGCTGCGCTGTCAGGCGCAGCCGCTTGCCGGCTTTGCGAACGCTGCCCTCGAGAATCGTCGAGACCTGAAGCCGCCGGCCAATCTCGCGAATGTCTTCGTTCTTTCCCTTGAAAGTGAACGACGAAGTTCGCGATGAAACTTTGAGCGCCTTGATCTTCGACAGCGCATTGATGATCTCCTCAGCGATTCCGTCTGCGAAGAAATCGCCTTCGGGGTCGGAGCTCATGTTGTTGAACGGAAGGACCGCTATCGATTTGACTTTGTCGCCGCCTGGTGTCAGCGGACTTCCATCGGGAGTCGTGAGATGGCTGGCGACCAGTGCTTTCGCAAAGTCCATCGTGGTCGAGAACCGATCGCTTGCTTCTTTTGCGAGCGCGCGCAGCATCGCGGTCTGCATGTAATCCGTTGCTTCCGGATATACATCGCGAAGTGAAGGCACCGGATCGCTGAAGCGCTTGCTCAGCACTGCCTGCGCGCTCGGCCCCGTGAATGGCTTCTTTCCCGAGAGCATTTCATACAAGACGCAGCCGAGCGAGTACTGATCGCTCCGCCCGTCGACGAGATTTTCGCCGGCTGCCTGCTCAGGGCTCACATATGCCGGAGTTCCGATCATCATCCCGGTTTGAGTAAGCGTATCGCCAGCGGCAACGCTCACAGCTTTTGCGATTCCGAAATCCATCACGACTGCTTCGCCTTCCTGAAGCATGACGTTCTCGGGCTTGATGTCACGATGGACGATGCTCTGGCGGTGCGCGTAGTCGAGCGCTGATGCAATTCCTCTTACGATGTTGAGCGCCTCTTCCTGCGGAATCTTTCCATCTCTTAGAAGCCTGTCGCGAAGCGATTCGCCTTCGACGACGGGCATCACGTAGTACAGGAATCCGCCGGCTTCACCCGAATCAAAAAGCGGAACGATATGCGGATGATTAAGTCGCGCCGCGAGCTTGATCTCTCGCAGGAAGCGATCAGGTCCGAGCGCGGAGCTCAGCTCGGGATGAAGGACTTTGAGGGCGACTTTTCGATCGTGACGCAGGTCATTCGCGAGAAAGACGGTCGCCATGCCTCCCCGGCCGAGCTCTCTGTCGAGGCGATAGCGGGAGGAGAGAGCGGATTCGAGGCCCTGATGCATAGATCGCCGAAAATACCGCACACGCCGCACTGCGGCTACTGCACTCCGTACCAACTGCACTCCGTACCAACTGCACTCCGTACCAACTGCACTGCTTACTGCTTACTGACTATGAGTACGTACTAACTGCACTGCGTACCCACGGTACGCAGTATTAGTCAGTAAGCAGTAAGCAGTGCAGTTGGTACGGAGTGCGGTTGGTACGCAGTATTAATCAGTAAGCAGTAAGCAGTGCAGTGAGTACGGAGTGCAGTGAGTACGGAGTGCAGTGAGTACGGAGTACCGTTGATAGGCGCCGGAGAATTCAGGTTGTCCCAATGAGTGGAAACCGGTTAAGTTGCAAGGCTATCCTATGTTCGAAGATCTCAGCGAAAAACTAGAAGCGACTTTTGCCCGCCTCAGGGGGCGCGGAACGCTCTCGGAAGCCGACATCAAGGAAGGGCTCCGCGAGGTTCGTCGCGTTCTTCTCGAAGCAGACGTCAACTTTCAGCTCACGCGCGAATTTCTCGAGCGCGTCGAAAAGAAAGCAGTCACCGTCACCGCGCTTTCCGCAGTTTCGCCGGCTCAGCAGCTCGTCAAAATCGTCCACGAAGAGCTCGCTCACATGCTCGGCGAGCAGCGCCAGGGACTCAAGCTCAGCTCGGTCCCTCCGACAGTCGTGATGATGGTCGGGTTGCAAGGGTCGGGTAAGACGACGACAGCTGCAAAGCTCGCGAGAAAACTGAAAAGCGAAGGTCGTCAGACACGACTCGTTGCAGCCGACGTCTATCGTCCTGCCGCAATCGATCAGCTCGAGACACTCGGGCAGCAGCTCGAGGTTCCGGTCTATTCCGATCGCTCGACGCAGGATGTTGTAAGGATCGCAAAAGCGGGAGTGGAGCAGTCGAAGCGCGACCGCGATCGCGTGGTCATTGTAGATACGGCGGGACGCCTTCAGATCGACGAAGAGATGATGGACGAGCTTCGTCATCTCAAGGATGCGCTGCATCCGACGGAGATTCTGTTCGTCGCCGACGGAATGACGGGACAGGAAGCAGTGAAGATCGCGCAGGGTTTCGATTCTGCTCTCGGTGTCACTGGCGTCATTCTCAC
>DASUXX010000477.1:0-8810 GCA_036377755.1 Gemmatimonadaceae bacterium | reverse complement strand
CAGTCGAAAGATTTGCGTATGGGGACGAGCACGACTCCGGGAACGGACTTCGCTTACGTGCAGAACATTCCGTTCGCTGCTGCACGTGGTGTCTACTTCTTCAGCCAGTGGCAGCACGTCCGCTACTTCCAGCATTCGTTCGAGAATGGAACCGATCTCACGGGCACGATGCCGTGGGTTCTGGCTGCTGAAAATGATCTGTTGCTTGCCGAGGCGCTGGTGCGTACCGGTGGTGACAAGTCGCGAGCTGCTGCTCTCATCAACAAGACACGCGTTGGTCGTGGTGGACTTCCTGCTCTGAGCGGGGCGTCGAGCAACAACGATCTGCTCGCAGCAATCTTCTACGAGCGTGATGTCGAGCTGTTCGATACCGGCGCTGGCCAGGCGTGGTTCGATCGTCGTCGTATCGATACGAACCTCACCTACAACGGTGTTCCGATTGGAAACACGTGGGCATTCCGCGGCGGGTCCAATCTGCAGAAAGGAACGCCGAGAAGCCTGCCGATTCCGGCGAAGGAGCTCGAGACACTCGGCATGCCCGTCTACACATTCGGCGGAGCTACACCGAACCCCGTGTTCCCTGAAACCTGATAACTGTTTCTGTTTCCCGTCGCGCGACAATGTCGCGCGACGGGAAGCAACATCACCGAGACCCGAATGCTTGATAGTCCCGATATGACCTCGATTGTTCGCTCATCACGTCACCGGTATGCAGTAGAAGCGGAGCGACTGCTGCAAGGATCTTCTGCGCACGGAAGGATGATGCTGGAGTTCGGAGCTACGCCGCTTACACGGCGTGAGGAATGGGCTCTCGGAGTTGTCGCTGAGCTCGTAGCTCTTCTCAAAAGCCGCGAAGATTACGATGAAGACACGTCATGGCTTCAAACGCAGCAGCTCGATCAGTCGAAGTACACGTACGGATCTCTCGTCGTCGACTGCTCGCGACGTGAAGTAAGCGTTGACGGACATGTTATTGAGCTTACACCAAAGGAATACGTTCTCATCGTTGCGCTTGCGGAACGCAGCGGCGCAGCTGTCTCGCTCGAAGCACTTTCGAGACGGCTCTGGAACAGGCCATTCGACCGGCGGTCGAGAGCCTTGTATCAGCTAATTGGAGAGCTCAGGCGAAAAGTAGAGAAGGATCCGAGGAATCCGCGATTCATTCGAATCGTGCGGAAGTACGGGTATCGCCTGGCGGCAGCCTAGCGCATTGCGCGATTCGTCGTCAATGTGAAGTCAGCTCCGCAACCCGGATATTGCTGAGTCGCTCATTCAGCGGGAAGAAGAAACTCTTTCCGTCAGAGGTGAACGCCGGGCCAATAGATTTGCCGAGAGAATCATCGAGCCGCACGAGAAGGCGAGGCCGTCCGGTCGAAAGCGGCACAGCCCAGATTCCCTGAGTTGGACCAGAAACCCCGTGCATCCATATCGTGCCGGAATTGACCCACACGATGAACCTCGCGAGAGGATCACCCTGCCGTGGAGAATAGATCGGCTTCACCGCGCCTGAATCCGCGGGAATCGATTGAATGCTTCCATCGAGCGTGACGAAAGCAATCTCTCGATTATCGGGCGACCATTGCGGAAGCTGTCCGTAGTCAAGCCGCCACGACGGTTTCAGCCATTTGCCGGACGCATCCCGCTTGACGAGAAATATTGCGCCACGCTCGTTGTCGTGGCTCCATGCCACAATTGAATTGCCGTCACGCGACCATCGCGGAACACCTCGATCTGTTTCGTCAGAAAGAATCTCAAAGTCAGAATCACTGTCGAGACGCTTCACGAACAGGTGCCGTTTGTTATCCACCCAGCGCTGCCAGGCAATCTCGCGACCATCAGGCGAAAGCTCGGCAGCGAATTCCTGCCGTGGATCTGTCGCTATCGCCTCGGAAGAATCCTTGTTCACTGGCGTGCGATATATATCGGAGTTCCCGTTGAGATTGCTGTCGTATGTGAGCCATTTACCATCTCGAGACGCAGTGACCAGCTCGATCACCTGATTACCCTTTGTCAATTGTGTCGCCGCTGTCATGCTCACCGTGCCGTCACGCGGAATCGGAATGGTCCAGATATTCGCGCGCTTCGATCTCACCGAGTAGGCGATCCTGTTGCCCGATAGGCTCAGGAACTCCGCGTCGCCGAGTCCGGACTTTACGAATGGACCGGCGCGGCGGCCGTCAGACCCTATACGCACTGAATACGATTGTCCGGAATCACCATCGCGATTGGAAAGCAGCCATAAATATTTTCCATCGGCCGACCAGGATGGACTTTCGTTCTCGAAATCATTTTCTGTAATTGTCACTCCATCGCCGCCTGCCGCCGGAAAGACAATGATGGAGCTGGGCGCATCATTCCCGAAAAGTGGGCCGGGAGTGAATGCAATCCAGTTTCCAGATACACATGCAATCCATTTCGCATCGGGCGACCAGACACACGAGTGCAGCTGAAAGCCGCGACCAACGAGACGAGCTCCGCGGCCACGCAGCGGCTGAACGAGCAATGAGTCGTGGCGCACGACAGCGAGTGAGTCACCAGTTGGTGACCACGATGCAGAGCGAATGGCGTCGTCGCCATCGCTGCCGCGGGCCACAAGTCGTGGCTCGCCGCCCAATGTCGGTGCGACGTATGCATTGTTTCGTGCTAGAAAAAGAATCTCGTCGTTGTCAGGCGACCACCGCGGCATCAGCTCGTTATTCACGGTGTCAGTCGAAAGCGCCCAGGCCGCGCCACCGCCAATGCGCTGGACGAAAACTTTCAGGTGATTGGGATTTCCCTTTGCGTACGCCACGAGCCGGCCGTTCGGCGAAATTGCCGCCTCGACTTGAAGACCTTCGTCGGCGGTTACAGGGATCGACCTGCCGATCGTTTGCGCCTTTTCTGAGCGCGAGAGCGTCAGCGCCATTACCGCGATCAGCGCGGCGCCGCCGACAGCGCTCAATACTATGGTAGTGGTCCGTCGTGACTGAGGAGCTGATGCTTGAACGTCTTCGCTCGCCCTCACGATCTCCATTGCTGGTCTCTGTCGCCGGGGCAGCAAAACGCCACTCGACGATCGCAGCCGATTGACGATCTCGAGCGTCTCTCGTGCCGGCTCAGCGTCGAAGTCGGCCGCGAGTCTCGATCTGTAAGCCTCGAACGCTGCAAGGCCTCCGGATCGGTCACCCACGGCTTCGTGCAGCACTATCAACCGCCGTACGACAGTCTCGTCGTTGGGATTGATTTCGCTCACGGTTCTCGCGACTCGTAATCCTTCACGTGGATTACCCGCGCGCTCGAGCTCGTCTACGTGCGTCATTGCAGCGGATGAAAGCGCGACTCTGATACGCGTACGCTCCGAGTCGAGCCACCTGAGGAACCCTTCGCTGTCGGGTGGGAACAGGCCAGGCAGGAGCTCACCACCATAGTGGGCCAGTGCTTCAGCAACCTGCATGCGTTTCAGGGCATTCCAGACGTGTGCGAGATCGGTTTCGAGTTTTTCAGGATCGATCGAGATCTCTTCGTCACCGCGGTTTCGCACGACATCGTCGCCGAGTGTCTGGCGAAGAACGTAGAGCCCGTTTCGAAGCGCGGTTCGCGCGTGAGCGGTATCCAGGTCGGGCCAGAAAAGAGCGAGAAGCATATCGCGCCGATGCCACGTTCCGGGGACCGGGCTTGCCAGATACGCGAGAAGTGCAAGACGCTTCGGCTGTCTGAGCAACGAGTCGATCCCGGTCCCATCCGCTGCACGCAGCTGGATTTCGCCGAGAACACGGAGCGCGATCATACGGTAAATCATGGTTTTTTTAAGGTTTTTGGCAACAATCTCCTCAACTCACGACAAGAAGACGCCCATGTGAACAGACGGCTCACGCCTTCGGGATATCCTGCCAGCCCATGCAAACCATCTCAAACACTCAAGGAGGAAGGTGCATATGTCAGGAACGAAGGTTTTCAGCGCGGTGGTCCTGCTCGTGGGACTGATTACATCCGGAGGGTGCGCGTTGGACGCGGGACCGTCTATATCAGGCGCCGTTCCGGCCACGAGTGTTGGCGGTGTTCCAGCCGGTGAGGCGAACGACGCGCTCGATGCAGTGATGGCGGGTAATGCGCAAGCGATCTCCTCGGCGCCGAGTCTCGTGCCGGCAGGCGCACCGCTGGCACCATTCATCGAAGCGCGACTGTATGCGATCAGCACGATTGCGATACACGATGCGCTCAATGCAATCGTTCCGCGCTTCGAGCGGTACGCCGACACAGGACCGATAGAGCGCAATGCGGGAATCGCAGCGGCTGTTCTAACGGCGGCGCATGACGCGATTGTCGGTGCGGATCCAGGTGCACAGCCGGCAACCGACGCGTGGTATGCGACCGCGATATCATCACATCAGGGCACTACCGGATTTGATGAAGGCGTAGCATTAGGCCACCGCGTTGCGGCAGCGATTCTGGCAAACCGTGCCAATGATGGAACAGCGGGTGGTGGAGTTGCGCCTTATACACCGGGTACGAGTCCCGGCGATTATCAATTCACGTTCCCGTTCAACACTCCGGGCTTTGATTTCTTTGGAACCGGCGGATTCGCTGATGCATCGATGTGGGCAGCGAGCGTTGCGCCGTTCGGTGTATTGAGCACGTCGCAGTTTCGCGCGCCGCGGCCGTACGGCGCTTTGACGAATTCAATGGCAGTGCAGACGCAGCAGTACACCAATGACTTCAATGAGGTCAAGGCTCTGGGATGCGCGGGGTGCACGGAGCGAACGGCCGAGCAGACCGAGATCGCATTATTCTGGGTCGAGAATTCTCCGACAGGCTGGAACCGGATAGCAGGAGTTATCGCGCAGCAGCGCAGGCTCGATGCGTGGGACACAGCTCGGCTCCTCGCGATGGTTCAGATAGGGCAGTTCGATTCCTACGCGTGCAACTTCGATTCAAAGTATTTCTATAATTTCTGGCGCCCGGTCAGCGCTGTCGCGCTTGCCGATAACGATGGGAATCCTGGCACATCGAGTGCGGCAGGCTGGGAGGTTCTGGCCTTCCCGACGCCGCCAGTCCCGGATTATCCGAGCGCTCACTCGAGTGCTGGCGGTGCAGCAGCTGCGATCATCGAAGCGCTGCTGCCGGGGCGGGGCAGAAGCTTCACGATAACGAGCGGATCGCTCCCGGGTGTTTCGAGAACGTTCGCGACGGTTGACGATGCCGCACGCGAGAATGGAATGTCGCGCGTCTACGTGGGATTTCATTTCCGCACGGCAGTAAACGCTGGAATCGAGCTCGGCCGGGAGGTGGGAAGCTACGTCGCCCGCAACTCGCTCAAGCCGCTTGCGAAGCAATAGAGCATATTAGGCACCTCACTCGGAAAGAGGGCTCACATGAATCGCTCATTCGCGCTGGCAATGACATGGCTGATTCCGTGCATGGTGCATGCGCAAACGGTGACGTATCCGCCGCCTGCATTTCAGATCGCTGCAGCGGTGAGCCCTCTTCCCGAGAATCTTCGCGCAGGCGCGAGGGTTCTCGGCTACGATGCGGGCGGAAAACTGGTTGCTTTGAGACGCGGCACAAATGACATGGTCTGCATTGCCGATGATCCGTCATCGAAGACGTTTCACGTCGCGTGCTATCATCGGTCACTCGAGGCATTCATGGAACGAGGCCGGCAGCTCCATGCACTCAAGAAGTCCAAGGAGTACATCGACAGCACGCGCTTGAAAGATGTTCAGTCAGGGCGTTATTCCATGCCCGCAAAGCCGGCAGCGCTGTATCAGTATTTCGCTCCGCGTGACAGCGTAGATATGTCTGCTCGCACAATCAGCGGCGCGCAGTTTCTGTATGTTGTCTACACGCCGTACGCGACATATCAGAGCACCGGGATATCCGAAGTGCCCGTCGATGGCGGCCCATGGGTAATGTTTCCCGGTAAGCCCTGGGCGCACCTGATGATCCAGCCGCAGAACACGACGAAGATTACGATCAAGCCGTAAGCGGCTGCACGTGCTGCGCACCTGGATCAAGACTGGACTTCTTGTTGCGCTCAGCGACGGTCGCCGGAGTGCGGCAGCCTTATGGAGCAGCGATAATTACTCCTGAAAGCCGCCGGCGAAGGCGAATGCGCCACATCCAGTAGAGCAGGATAAAGAGCGGCGCCAGCGCGAGCACAAAAAGCATTGGAAGGAAGCGCACGGGCTCGGGAATGAATTTCGACTGGCCGAGGAAGAATGATCCTGTGCCGATGAAGAGTGCGAAGCACATGCGCCAGAGATGTCTTGCGATGCGGCGTGCTCCACGAATCGAGCCAGCAATCACCATTCGTGCGTCGCCGATTGCAGCGAGCAGGCTGACCGTTCCCATGAAGAGGATCATTCCAGCGGGAACGCCTTCGAAGCTGTGACCGGGAAGATTCCAGATCTTGATGCCGGAGCTGTACATCATCGCCGCGAGTGCGAACGCAACCAGCATGAAGGCGATGTCCATCGTGCGTCCGGTTCCCGGCATCTTCTTCACCGTAGTCATTGCAGTCCACACGAGGTAGACGGTGAAGAGTCCGCCTGCTCCAAAACCGACGCCTTCGTATCTCGAGATTGCGGCAGCAGACAATCCGAGAAAAATCATTGCAACGGTGAATGCGATGCCGCTTTTCTTGTGAAGGTCGCCGCCCTTTGCGACTACGAGCGCGATGGTTCCCGAGCCAAGGGCGATGAGTCCCATCGTGAAGTGGGAGACGAGCGCGAGCCACATCGCGCCGGATGACGTTGCGATGGTGACTTTTGCGAGCGCGGGCCATAAGGGGAGCATTATGGGAAGGACGTACGAATAACTATAGGTATAGTTTCAGGGTTTGTGGACAGGACCGAGGACAAACCCCGTGGGAACATCCATCGATGCACACCGATCAGACCCATGCGCACCGAAACTGCAAAACCAGAAGTAGGCACGGTCACTCACGGTCACTCACGGACACTCACTGACGAATAGAGAGCCAGTCGCACGTGCGATGACCGAAACCCAATTCTTATTTTTTGTTTTTTTGGTACCTCTTTATCTCTTAGTGGTTTTGTCCGTGCGTGCCCGTGTTTGTCTGTGAGTGTCCGTGCCTGCACCTGGTTTTGCAGTTTCGGTGCGCATCGGTTTGATCGGTGTGCATCGGTGCTGTTCCCACCGGGTTTGTCCTCGATCCTCCAGGGGTGTCCGCGTCTTCCGGGAATTACGCGTACTTAGTACACCGGCACGGGTCATAAGCGGCCAACCTCTTGATGAACGGAGGGCGAGATTAGATAGTTCGCCATATGAGGAGCGCCGCCAAAATCATCGCAATCGGTTCAACACTCGCCGCCGCGCTAACCGCCTGCGAGAAGAAGGGACCCACCGAAGTCGCATGCGATGCGAGTCTGCGGCCGTCCGTAATCGTCGAAGCACGGGACAACGCGGGAAAGGCCGCAGCGATTGGCGCAACTCTTACGCTCATCGGCGCCACCGATGTCATTAACAGAGGCCAACCTCTCAAGGGGTTTGGCGATTCACTCAAAATGATCGCGGGCGGCAACAATATCGCGGGCCCAATGGATGTCGTGCTTTCCAAGCCATGGCACACAACGACATCGATCCGCGGATTGAAACTGGCGACCGATGATTGCGGTGTCATGAATGCGGCACTCATCGGATTCACATTGAGGCGCGTCGCCAACGCTCCCGCATTGCGCCAGGTAGTAGTCGATCCAACAAAGCACGAGTACACACGAGCGGGAGTGGCAGGCAGGATTGCAGTAGTCGTCCTCGCAGACGACTCTGTATCACATGACTTGACCTGGACTTCACGCGACGCGGGAGTTGCCACCGTTTCAGCCGACGGCGTGCTCACGACATCATGTCGAAAGACAACTGGCAGTACCTATATAGTGGCAGCTTCGAGTGTCGATCCCGCCGTGCGTGATTCCGTAACGGTGACTGTCGCGCCAGACAACGACAAGACGCGCTGCCCCGGATAACATGCATCTCGCCACTCGCCTCGCTGTTGCGATCGTTGGAGTGCTGCATTTCTACTTCCTTGTCCTCGAGATGTTCTTGTGGACAAGGCCGGCGGGGCTGCGCGCATTTGGATTGACGCAGGAACGCGCTGAGTCTTCCAGAGTTCTGGCTGCGAATCAGGGCTTATACAACGGCTTCCTCGGCGCGGGATTGATCTGGAGCTCGCTCATCATCGATGATTTCGGCGTGATGGTTTTCTTTCTGTGCTGCGTCATCATCGCCGGATTGTACGGGGCGGTCACTGCAAGCCGAAAGATTCTATACGCGCAGGCACTCCCGGGAATTATTGCCCTCATCCTTCTGCATTTGCACTAAGCGGCAGCCCATCACCGCAAACCCGTCATTGCGGTAATCCGGAAAAGTCCCAGCTTTTGCGCATGATCTCTCGGTCAGTGCCGCTGGTCCCGGAGATACGCGCCCTGTTCGACCGCCTGGTGAAGAAAGCCGGGGCGGTCCCGATAGTGGCCGGCCTTGCCGTCCTTACGGCGGGTGCATACGCGTGGATTCACGCCTCAGTTCCACAGCACTGCCGGTCACTCCCGGTTCGCATCATCGATCTCGAGCTCACCTTCTCCGCGAGACGTTATGCAGCGCTCGTGAACTTTCTCGACCGGCGCAAATGTGAGTCGTCGTTTCTGGCAGGTCTCGTATCATCGGACGTGCTGTTCCCGATTGCATACGCATTGCTCCTGTGCGCGCTGTTCCTGTGGGCCGAGCGTCAGCGGCGATTCGACCGGAACGGAACTTCACATCCGGCTCCATTTCGCAATGATGTCATTGTACTGCTGCCGCTCGTAGCTGGCGCC
>DASUXX010000476.1:0-2424 GCA_036377755.1 Gemmatimonadaceae bacterium | reverse complement strand
GTCCACATGGAGACGGAGCACGTCGCAGGACTCAAGGAACGGTCCGGTGATCCTTCACCCGTTACGGCTCATGGAGTTTTCCGCGCGATTCAGGCTTCAGCAAAACAGCGATGGGGATCC
The DNA here is from genome assembly GCA_036377755.1 of Gemmatimonadaceae bacterium. Classification (GTDB taxonomy): domain Bacteria; phylum Gemmatimonadota; class Gemmatimonadetes; order Gemmatimonadales; family Gemmatimonadaceae; genus UBA4720. Next base: position 2,304 of record DASUXX010000476.1, on the reverse strand, counting down.
GATGATCTGAACGGCAAGGTCGTCACCATCCAGGGTGTCGGAAACGTAGGGCGCTACCTCGCTAAGGAGCTGCACGAGGCAGGTGCAAAGCTCATCGTCTCCGACATCGATCCTGAAAAGACGGCGCGGGTTGCGCGAGAAACCGGCGCACAAGTCGTCGAAGGTGACGAGATTTACACCGCAAAGGCGGACATCTTTGCGCCGTGTGCGCTTGGCGGAATCATCAACGATGAGACTCTCCCGAAGCTCAATGTCGAAGTCATTTCAGGCGGCGCGAACAACCAGCTTCTCGAGGAGCGGCACGGTTACAAGCTCGAAGAAATGGGGATGCAGTACGCGCCCGATTATGTCGCAAACGCAGGCGGCGTGATCAACGTGTTCGGTGAAGTTGCGGGATGGGATTCCGAGCGATCATTGCGCAAGGCCGATGAGATCTACGACACGATTCTGAGTGTTTTCGAGATCGCCAAAGCTGAGGGAATTCCGTCGTTCGAGGCAGCGGACCGCCTTGCTGAACGGCGGTTGAGCTCGGTCAAGAAAAAGTGGACCCCGAAATCCTGAAAAATTCAAGCCCTCGACAGACGGCGTGAAAAGAGGAAACTTGTCTGTCGCGGGCTGAAGTGAGCCTGGCGCCAATGAAAGTCAGGAGACGTGGATGCAGCAGGTAGATCTCGAGCGGGCACAGATGCCCATGCTCTCTGAATACGATCCCGATGTCGCGGCGATTATTCGCCGCGAAGTCGACCGGCAGCGCCACGGCCTCGAGCTGATTGCGAGTGAGAATTTCGTGTCGGAAGCGGTGCTCGAAGCGATGGGCACTCCTCTCACGAACAAGTATGCTGAAGGACTTCCCGGCAAGAGATACTACGGTGGCTGCGAATTCGTAGATCAGGTCGAGCAGCTCGCGATCGATCGCGCAAAGCAGCTCTTCAAGGCCGATCATGCGAACGTCCAGGCGCACTCGGGCGCGCAGGCGAACGCTGCGGTTTATCTCGCATTCCTCAAGCCCGGCGACAAGGTGCTTGGCCTCGATCTCTCGCAGGGCGGTCATCTCACGCACGGATCGCCCGTGAATTTCTCCGGCCTCCTGTATAACGCGATTCACTACGGCGTGAACGACGAGGGTCGCATCGACTACGATGCGATGAAGGAGATCGCCCGGCGTGAGCGGCCGAAGATGATCATTGCCGGTGCCAGCGCGTATGCACGCATCATCGACTTCGAGCCATTTGCAGAGGTTGCAAGGGAAATCGGTGCGAAGTTCGTGGTGGACATGGCACACTTTGCCGGACTCGTCGCGACTGGTTTGCATCCGTCACCGGTTCCGCACGCGGACGCAGTAACGACCACGACACACAAGACGCTTCGCGGCCCGCGAGGCGGGTTGATTCTCTGCAAGGCAGAACACGCCGCTGCTATAAACAAGGCGATGTTCCCGGGAACGCAGGGCGGGCCGCTCGAGCACGTCATCGCCGCAAAGGCTGTCGCTTTGAAGGAAGCGCTCGACCCGTCGTTCACTGATTACTGCCGTCAGATCATTGCGAATGCAAAGGCACTTGCTGCAGGGCTTACGGATTACGGGTTCAATCTCGTTTCAGGCGGCACCGACAACCATCTCATGCTCGTCGATCTGCGCAACAAGGGATTGACGGGCAAGGTTGCGGAGAAATCTCTCGACGCCGCCGGCATCACGGTGAACAAGAACACAGTTCCAAAGGAGACTCAGTCGCCGTTCGTGACGAGTGGAATTCGAATTGGAACGCCGGCTGTTACAACGCGGGGCATGAAAGAGCCGGAGATGAAGGAAATCGCAGGCTTTATCAACACCGTTCTGGCTGCCGTCGAAGATGAAAGCGTCGCACGGAATGTTTCAGCGGAAGTGAAGGAGCTCACATCCCGCTTTCCGCTTTATCCCAACGCATTCGGCGCGCGAGGATCCGAGATCGGTGCCTGAGCTCGCGTTTCGTGATGGGGTGATGGATCGCATCCGGCTCAAAGAGTCGAGATACGACGAGCAGGCGTATCTGTTCATCCTTTCCGCACTGGAGTATTCGCAGTCGAAACTGGAGACACGCCGGCACATCACAGCGGCGGAGCTTGCTGCATCATGCCGTGAGCTGGCACTCGAGCGATTTGGCCTGATGAGCCGCATCGTTCTCGAGCGATGGGGCATTCGTGGCACTGCTGATTTCGGCGAGATCGTCTTTACTCTCGTAGAGCTTGGATTCCTCGTCGCGCAGCCCACAGACACGCGGGAAGAATTTGCGGGCCTCTACGATTTCGAGACTGCGTTCGTTCGCGACT
>DASUXX010000475.1:0-4182 GCA_036377755.1 Gemmatimonadaceae bacterium | reverse complement strand
ATCCGAAGTAAAAAAGTCGGGTCCACCCATTTAGCTAAGATTTTCAGAGAACCTGCGGGGCGACCAGACACCAGCAGCAAGAAAAGACCACGACAATGAAAGAATTCTCATCGTATGATGGGCTGGGACTCGCCAATCTGGTCCGCACAAAACAGGTATCCGCCAAAGAGCTGATATCAGCTTCGATTGAAATCATCGAAGCACTCAATCCTCAGCTCAATGCCGTAATCCATAAGATGTACGACCGGGCAATGAACGCTGCCGAATCGCCAGTCGACGGTCCGTTCACCGGCGTTCCGTTCATGCTGAAAGACCTTCTGTCATGGTACGAAGGAGAGCCAATTGCGAGCGGCAGCAAACTCTTCAAAGGATGGAAGCCCCCGTACGACACTGAAATGGTGCGGCGTTATCGACGGTCCGGCGCGATTGTCGTTGGAAAAACGAACACTCCTGAGTTCGGCCTCACGCCCTATACCGAGCCCGAAGTATTCGGCCCCACATTGAATCCGTGGAATACCTCGCGCACAACCGGCGGCTCATCCGGTGGATCTGCTGCAGCAGTCTCGAGTGGAATGGTGCCATTAGCCGGAGGCGGTGACGGCGGTGGGTCGATTCGCATTCCGGCATCATGCTGCGGAATCTTCGGGCTCAAGCCTACGCGAGGTCGAACACCTGCCGGTCCACTTGCCGGTGAGCACTGGCAAGGCGCTGCGATCGAGCACGTTCTCACTCGATCAGTTCGCGACAGCGCTGCAATGCTCGATGCAACATCCGGCCCTGACGTTGGCGCACCATACTGGGCAGCTCCGCCGCAGCGTCCTTTCATCGAAGAGGTCGGAGAGAATCCTGGGAAACTTCGCATCGCATTTACAAGCAAGCCGCTTCTCGGTCACACAGTTCACAATGACTGCAAAGCCGCGCTCGCTGACGCTGTGACACTTCTTGAATCGCTGGGTCACATCGTCATCGAAGCAGAGCCGCCCGCTGATCGCGAGAGATTCAACATGGCGTTTCTCACGATGGTGTGCGGCGAGCTCTATGCTGATCTTGCAGACGCAGCTCAGCTGCTCGGTCGAAAAGCAACACGTGACGACGTCGAATACACAACGTGGGCACTGAATCTTCTTGGCGGATCGATCTCGGCAGGTGAATTCGTGCGCGCCGAACACTATCTGCGATCGTCATCACGCAGGATCGGCGAATTCTTCGAAAGCTACGATCTGCTTCTCACGCCCACGCTGTCAGTACCGCCATTCCCAACAGGCTCACTGCAGCCTCCGGCGCACGAGCGGGCGATGATCAAGCTGCTTGGAACGCTGCGCGCGGGAAGTGTCCTCAAGCTGATGGGCGCGCTGGAACAGGCAGCAGAAAAAATCTTCGACGTGATACCGTGGGAACCGCTATTCAACGTGAGCGGCCAGCCTGCGATGTCAGTTCCGCTCTACTGGAATCAGGAAAATCTTCCGATCGGGGTGCACATCGTCGCGCGCTACGGCGATGAAGCGACGTTGTTCAGGATTGCATCGCAGCTCGAGGAGGCGCGTCCATGGACGGACCGGCGTCCGCCTCATTCGGCGTAACGTGAGAATTGATGCGACTGCAATCACGCTTGAATTAGAAACCTTGCCCAATCCTCCAGGTGAACTTCCAGCCGCGAGCCTGATCGAGTGGCCGTGTGATTCCCATCGCGAGCGCCCCGCTGAAGAACGTCACAAGGAATTCGCCCGACGCGCGCGCACCATTGGTTGCGCGTGACAGCGGCTCCGTCTCGCCGGTCTCGTCATTCTTCCGCGTTCCGAGCTTCAAGAGCGCAGCGCGCGCTGCATCGCTCGAGATCTCCGTCCATCCTCCGTTGATGCCGGCCGCAACCCCCGGTGCAAGACCAGGCAAAACCAGGGCACCAGGCAAACGTATGGGAGCCCTTAGAATCGGGAACGTGTAGCCAAGCACCGTGCGGAAAAGTGCTGCGCGATCGCCGGCGAATTCCTTGTACTCGTATCCGCTCAATCCGAGATCTCCGCCGAGCTCGAACATCACCTGTGGCTGTGGTGTGCCGATGAGTGTGCCGACATCGCCGCGTGAGTACAGCTGAAACGGACCGAGCTCCCTGCGTGCCGCAACATGACCTTCGAGTCGCTGCCACGAGAGATTCCCGTCTGCGCGATCGTACGAAAATGAAAGTCCGATCCCTCTGTCGACAAACAGCCCGCTGACCTGGGGATTGATGTCGAGTGATGCGACGGAGCGGAAGTAATTTCCTTCCTCGATGCCTCGATTTTCGCGAAAGCCTTCTCCCTTCGCGACGTAAAGACCTTTCGAGATGTTCTTCTGAACCTGATGATCTGTGCCGGGTCCGACTTCAAGTCGCAGTGTCGATCTGCGCTTTGCTCCAAGCACGCGCGCGACTGATACTGTTACGCTCCTGCGATCGAGGTAATCGTAATCGTCGGTGCTGCCGAACAGCGCGGTGAGTGTCGAGCCGTATGTGAGTGGAGGGAGAAAATCGTTCGTCTGCACGAGCGCCCGCTCCGCTCTTATTGCAGTCGTGGTTCTGCCAAGCGTTCGCTGAGCACCGATCATTCCTCTCACGACTTTTTCGGACCACGCATACCCTGCTGATGCCCGCATCGACAGACCGGGTGCTGCATCGCGGAAATCACGCGAGACCGAGAGTCCGGTAAACACCCCTTCGATTCGATTGAACCGGAACGCTTCACCGAAAGTTCGCGGGCTGAACCCGAGTTTCGCATCGCCGACAGTGCTCCACGATTCAGGAGCGAGATCGTCGAATTCGGCGTAGTAGGCATCGCTGCTCGCAGATCCTATTGGCGTCTGCCACCCTCTGTATCGCTCCTGCGATGACGCCGATGCGAAAGTCAGGCTGTGCTGAACTCCGGGAGGAGTTTCCGGCCCTGACCATGTCGAGTCATTCGCTCTCACGTCGTAGAATCGCGATACGATTCGCACCAGAGTCCTGAAGTCGCCGAACAAGGCGATGCGCGCCTGGAATTCGGTTCTCTGATACGCGGGCAGCCAGTACTCGCCATTTACTTCAGCATTCACGAGCTCTACGAAAGTTGCTCCGCTCACGCCGGGAACCTTGCTCCCTGATTTGAGCGTGACCTTTCCGTCTTTTACTTCGACAATGCGCCCGCGCATTCGCACGATCTGCTTGCGGTCAGCGTCGAGATATATGTCTCCATAAAAAAGGATCGCATCGCCCGGAGCATCGGGTCGTGGAGTCACTCGAACGCGAGCGAGCGGAATTCGTCGGCCAGTCGCTGAGAAGACGGTGACGACCGTGTCGCCGCCCTCATACATATAGTATGTGTCACGATTCGCGGAGAGCGGATGAATCGCGAGACTTGCATTGCGCGGATTGATCGCGCGATTCGATGCGGTTGGTGAAGTGACGCCGAGCTGCAGGTGATTGCCGTAGAGTGTCGGCGTTGTCCATCCCCCGAAGATGGACATCAGTGAAAAGGTGGGACCGACAGATTGATTGCGATATCCGATTACGCGCTGATCGTATCGATCTGGTGACCTGAACCGGACGTCACTAGCGATTTGTTCTATTTGCGCAGTCCGCTCGTTGCGCCCTGAATCGAGAAGCGCGAGCGCCATTTCGGTTTCGATCCTCGCGCGGTAAGCGCGGAGACGTTCAGGGATTTGCGCATTGACGGCTGCCGCCTGTGCAACGAAATCGCGCAGCGGAGTGGTCTGAATCTGCGGTGTGGCGGCGGCAACCTGTGCTGCAACGAGGAAACTGATCATTGGTCTTTCCTCGTGCAGACTTCAGGCCCTTCAGCTTCCTGGTGTTCCGCCCTGTCAGCACGTGCGTTGAGATCCCTGTTCATGACGGCCTAATGTAAACGGCCATTCGTTACAACGTTGATGCTTCCACACAAAATTCCGGTTGGGTATTCTTGTTTGTCTCCGTTCTGGCTGTAGCTCCGTTATCTCACAGCCCGATTCCTGCTTTCGGCTTTTCCCACACCTACAGGAAACACTGATGCGCCTACGCTCTGTAAGTGCAACGCTCGCTGCGCTTGCCCTCACAATCCTCGCGTGCTCGCAGGACAGAATCACAGGTCCTGAATCCCTTTCATCCCCGCGATTCGATGTGGTCGCTGCCGCCGCGCTTCCGGATGTGCGTGTCAGCGAAATCCACTATGACAATGC
>DASUXX010000474.1:0-3603 GCA_036377755.1 Gemmatimonadaceae bacterium | reverse complement strand
CGCTCATGATCGACAACATATATGGTCCGCTGAACGACAAGCAGCGCGAGGGGTTGCAGCGAACGCTTCGTGCGGCGCGCCACCTCCTCGAGCTCGTCAACGATGTGCTCGACTTGTCGAAGATCGAGGCAGGGAAGATCGAGCTCACAATGCAATCGGTTAACGTTGCAGCACTGATTGATGACTTATTCGTCACTGTCAGGCCACTGGCAGATGAGCACGGGACCAAGCTCAGCTTCGAGCGCCCCGATGAGCAGTTGTCGATCGTCACCGATCCCCGCCGTGTGAGACAGATCCTGCTGAACCTGCTGTCCAACGCAATCAAGTTCGGCATGCAGAAACCGATCAGAGTTACCTGCTCCAGGCGGGAAGACGGAGGCGGGATCTCGATCGCCGTCATCGACCAGGGTGAGGGCATTTCCGAAGACGATCAGAAGAGGATCTTCGAGGAATTCGTGCAGGTATCACCTACTCAGCAGATGGGGACCGGGTTGGGACTCCCTATCTCGAGACGCCTTGCGGATCTGCTCGACGGGTCCTTGGAGGTGGATTCGAAGCCCGGCGAGGGGAGCACATTTGTGCTCAATCTTCCAGCGGAGGGGACACCCCATTCCTACGCAGAGGACGATTATCCGGCCGATAAAGCGCCAGACGAAAAAAACGCCAGTAAACCCCCTGTAGAGGCCCATAATTCTGAAAAAAGCGGCTCGGCACAAGGGGTTCGGGTGGCATAGCCCCTGCTTTTACAGGTGGCCTGGTCGCGCGGTGCGGCCGTCATTCGGGAGGAAGTAATGAGAAAGTTCAGAATGTTTTTGATCGTCCCAGCGGCCATTTTCGCGGCGGCATGCGGACGTGACGATAGCAAGAAGGTCGATGACGCGCTGAATGCCGACCTTTCACTGGCAGCACAGGCGCGGCCTTATACGGCAATGGATTCGATCTCGGCGATGGAGCGCGCGTACGCGGCTCAGGGTCTGGCTCCGGTGGGCTATGCGCCTCAGGGGTATGCCCCGGTTTACCAGCAGCCGGTTCAGGAGCGTGTCGTTTATCGTGATCGCCCGGTTTACCGCAGCACGAGCTCCGGCTCGCGTTCGTCCGGCACCTATTCGGCGCCTGCACGCACGACGACTCGTGTGAAGCACACCAAGCGTGACGCAGCAATTGGTGGCGCCGCGGGTGCAGTCATCGGAGCAGTCACGAGCAAGGATAAGCTCAAGGGTGCAGTCATCGGCGGTGTCGCCGGTGCAGTCCTTGGTGGTGTAATCGGAAATAACGTCGATATCACCAAGCGATAACCTTCAGCTTCAGTGAAAGATCCCCGTCCTTCCGGGCGGGGATTTTTTTGTCTCCATACATACATATCCCGAAAGGTCTTGTGCCTGACTGGGCCATCCCGTACGATGGAATACTGTGAATTATGAAAAGCCGCGTCTCCGCGCACTATGCGTGGGACGCCATCCATTTTTGTCCGACCACTTCGCGCGTTTTTTCGCGAACCTGGGAATCGAGACGAGCCAGGCCACCGGTCTCGATGAAGCGCTTGTTGTATCGCGCATCTGCTCCCCTGAAGTGGTGATATGCGAGTACGAGGTTCTCGCTACGCTTTCGCTCGAAGGGTGGGAGCACGATTCACTTCTCTCGCGCACGCCCGTTATTGCGGTGAGCCTGACGCGCCGGCCGCAGGAGGCCCACCTGCTCGATGTGAATGGCATTGGAGGATTTCTGTACCTGCCGATGCTCGATCGCGCTGCTGCCGTTCGCATCATCAGGGCTGCCGCACTCGGCACACGAGTCCAGTACATCCCTGCCCCCATGTCGACCACGACTATCGAGGCAGCCGAGCCCGCCCTGTAACGACGGGGATTCCGGTTTTTCGCCCCTCCGCCGGGCGTTAGATTTGATGCATTATGTCGAGTGAACCAATTACGAGCGTCTTCAACGATGGCTACATCGCTGAGACGTACGAGTCGTTTCGTCGCGATCCATCATCAGTAGACGAGTCGTGGCGCCAGTTTTTCCGATTCGCTGAAAGCATCGCCGGTGTTACCGCTGGAAATGTTGCAGTACCAGATGGCGACATGCTTCGCAAGGTTGCGGGCGCTGCGTCACTCGTCGATTCGATTCGCGCATACGGTCACCTTGCGGCGGATACAGATCCGCTCGGCAATACGCCTCCCGGCACTCCTGAGCTCACACCGGAATTTCATGGGCTGAACGATACTGATCTTCAGTCGATTCCCGGCTCAGCTCTCAGGTCTGACGAAGCTACTGCGGCCGATGTGGTCAACCGCCTGCGCTCGCTTTATTCGAGCAATGTAGGATTCGAGTTCGATCATCTCGGAGATGCTGAAGAGCGCAACTGGCTGCGCGAGCAGATCGAGAGTGGCCGTGTTCAGGCAGAGCTTTCACCGGACGAAAAGAAGGCTGTTCTGCGCCGCCTCACGGAAGTCGATGGACTCGAGCGATTCCTCGGCCGCGTTTATCAGGGTTACAAGAGATTCTCTATAGAAGGCACCGACATGATGGTGCCGATGCTCGATTCTCTCATCGAATCCGCTGCATCGCATGGCGCTCGTGAAGTGAGCATCGCGATGGCGCATCGCGGACGCATCAATGTTCTCGCGCACATTCTCCAGAAGCCCTATAAGACGATCTTCGGAGAATTCGAAGGCAAGCACGCAGCGACAAGCGCCGAGAGTGAGACCGGTGACGTCAAATACCATCTCGGATTCACATCGACGCGCAAAGCTGGTGATCGTGACGTAACCGTTTCGCTCATTCCGAATCCAAGCCATCTCGAATTCGCAAACCCTGTTCTGCAGGGTGTAGCGCGCGCGCGCCAGGCAACCATATCGAATGGTGGTGAGCGCGATGAGTCATCAGTGGTGCCGGTGATGATTCACGGTGACGCTGCATTCCCTGGCGAAGGAGTTGTTGCCGAGACATTCAACATGTCGCGGCTCCGCGGATATCGCGTAGGCGGAAGCGTTCACATCATCGTGAACAATCAGGTCGGGTTCACTACTGATCCAATCGATGGCCGCTCGACGCATTATGCGAGCGATCTCGCAAAGGGATTCGAGGTGCCGATCGTTCACGTCAATGCAGAAGATGCGAATACCTGCGTGCGTGTGATTCAGCTCGCGGTCGAATATCGCGCCAAGTTCGGGAAGGACTTCCTCGTCGATCTGATTGGGTATCGTCGTCATGGTCACAACGAGACTGACGAGCCTGCATTCACGCAGCCCGCGATGTATACGCAGATCAAGCTGCATCCCTCGCCGCGCGAAGTGTGGGGACAGCGCCTGGTGCAGGAAGGCGTGGCAACCGAAGATGACGTGAAGAATCTGGATGCGGAGATTGCATCGAATCTCGAGAAGATTCAGAGCAGCTCGACACCGAGTGATGGCGAGACACGTCAGCCCGGTGAAGTGGTGCGTCCGCGCGATCAGGTAAAGGATGGATCGCAGGAAGAGCCGCGTGCGGAGCAGCTCGTTGCACTCAATGAGCAGCTGCTCGGCTGGCCGCAGACAATCAAGCCGAGCTCAAAGCTCGTGAAGACTTTACGCCGTCGTCGCGAAGCAGTTGGTGAAGCAGGCGGAA
>DASUXX010000473.1:0-3774 GCA_036377755.1 Gemmatimonadaceae bacterium | reverse complement strand
CCCGAGCTTGTCGTAACTTCATGCGCCGGTGCGCTGAGGGTGCTCACCGGCAGCAACTGACCCCACACAATCACCAAATGATGAAATTCGCTCGACTCATTGCACTTGCGTCGACCGTTGCGTCGACTGCGCTCGCACAATCTGCGACACCGGGCACGATCGTCATCAATGCCGACCGGATGATTACTGTCGCGAGCCCGACTGTCGTGAGGAATGCGAGAGTCGTGGTGACAGGTGACAAGATCGTATCGGTCGGTACTGCGACAAACGTTGCGGTTCCTGCCGGCGCTCAAGTCATCAACCTCGGCGATGTAACTCTTCTTCCTGGATTCATCGACGCTCACACACACATCGCCGGCCGAACACTCGGTGACCCGATGGGCGACCTTGCCTCGGTGAAAGACTACGCCGGCTACGCTGCAATACTCGGCGTTGAGAATGCGAGAAAGACATTGATGGGAGGATTCACTTCGATCCGTGTGCTTGGATCATCCAACTTCGACGACCTCGCATTGCGACAGGCAATCGAGACGGGACGTGCAGTCGGTCCGAGGATCGAAGGTGCAGGGCATGCGCTCGGGATAACGGGCGGTCACTGCGACGAGAATGGATGGAAGCCCGGCATTCTCACTCGCGGGCCTGAAGAGGGCGTTGCCAACGGTGCCGAAGAAGTTCGTAAGGCCGTCCGGTATCAGGTGAAGTATGGAGCGGGCGTGATCAAGACATGCGCAACCGGCGGCGTATTGTCAGAGGGCGACGCAGTTGGCGCTACGCAGTACACGTACGAGGAGATGAAGGCAATCGTCGATGAAGCGACGAAGCTCGAGCGAAAAGTTGCTGCTCACGCTCATGGAACTGAAGGAATCAAGATAGCAACACGTGCGGGTGTAGCGTCGATCGAGCACGGATCATTTCTCGATGATGAAGGCGCACGAATGATGGCTCAGAAAGGGACCTATCTGGTGCCGACATTGATGGCTGGAATGGTCGTGGAAGGATTTGCGAAGAACGGCGTTCTCAAAGGCCTTCGCGCTGAGAAGGCGCTCGCGGCTGCTGCAGCGATGCGACATGCGGTGCGGATCGCAAACCAGCGCAATGTGCGCATCGCGCTCGGCACTGATGCAGGCGTGATCGAGCACGGCACGAATGCACGCGAGTTCGGATTGATGGTGGAGTGGGGTGGATTAACTCCGATACAGTCACTCACTGCCGGTACACTGAACGGTGCGAAGCTGCTCGGATGGGACAAGCGCGTCGGATCGCTCGAGGCAGGGAAGCTTGCCGACATAGTCGCAGTTCCGGGTAATCCGGTCGAAGACATTCACCGCACTGAGAACGTGACCTTCGTCATGAAAGGCGGCGTCGTCTACAAGGGTCAGGGCGCGCGTTAGATCGCGAGCGAGCCCAAAAAACAACGGCCACTTCGATGATCAGAAGTGGCCGTTTTACTGGTCGGTATTTTGTCTGGAGCTTTAAGCTCCCGAGGAGGGACTTGAACCCCCGACCCGGTGATTAACAGTCACCTGCTCTACCACCTGAGCTACTCGGGAATGGTCTCTAAACCTATCGGGGCAAAAGAGTCAAATCAACCGTTCAGGGGCTCTGTGTAATGGGTATTGAGGTATCAACGGTTGTGTGTAGAAGGTCGTGGTGTCATGGGTTTCGGGTTACCCATGACCAATGACATCATAACCTTGGACACACGACCGTTGAGAACCCAATACCCACAACACAGTTTTGTCCCATGGCGAATAGGATAGCTCTTATCACAGGCGGCTCGACCGGGATCGGATTCGAGCTCGCGAAGTGCTTTGCGGCGCACGGGCACGACCTGATTCTGGTAGCGCGCCACGCCGATGCGCTCGAGGCGGCCGCAGGGAAAATAGAAGGGAAATACGGGGTGAAAGTCCACACGCTGACATTCGATCTCGCCGATCCCGACGCGCCGCAGAAGCTGTTCGATTCCATCACGGCTGACGGCTATACGGTCGACTCCCTCGTCAACAACGCCGGCTTTGGACTAGGTGGTGAATTCGTCGATACCGACCTCGCCACTGAGCTCGACATGATTCAGGTCAATGTCACCGCTGTAGTTCACCTGACGAAGCTCTTCCTGCCTGCGATGGTGAAGCGAAAGGGCGGAAGAATCATGAACGTCGCATCGACTGCAGGCTTCCAGCCCGGCCCCCTGGCGTCCATCTACTATGCTACGAAGGCATTCGTACTTTCGTTCTCCGAAGCGATTGCAGAAGAGCTGCGTAACAGCGGGGTCACTGTAACCGCGTTATGTCCCGGGCCGACGCACACGAACTTCGCTGAACGCTCTGGGACAGGGAACACGAGACTCTTCAAGCAGTCCGCAGTTGCGACTGCGGAAGAAGTTGCGCGCTATGGATATGCCGCGATGATGCGCGGGCAGCGCGTCGCAATTCCAGGAATGGGGAACAAGATGCTGATGCAGCTCGAGCGCGTTACTCCACGCCGAGTGGTGACGTTCGTCACGAGAAAGATTCAGGAAAGCCGCTAGCGCGCGATACGCTTGCGATTGTCAGTCGCGGTGGGCAACGGAGACTTCGCCAGAATCGGCTTCAGCCACTGGCCGGTGTAGGACTCCTTCACCTGCACGACCTCTTCCGGACGGCCCATCGCCACGAGCTTTCCACCACCTGATCCGCCTTCAGGACCGAGATCGATGATCCAGTCAGCGATCTTGATGATGTCGAGATTGTGCTCGATCAAAAGCAGAGTGTGCCCCTGCTCGATGAGCCGGTCCATCACTTCAGCGAGCTTGCGAATATCATCGAGGTGCAAGCCCGTTGTGGGCTCGTCCATGATGTACAGCTTGCGTCCGCGCTTCTTTGTCGATGCGACAAGCTCGCGAGCAACCTTGATGCGCTGAGACTCGCCGCCTGACAGTGTCGTCGCCGGTTGACCGAGGCGAAGATATCCGAGGCCGACCTGCTGAAGCTGCCACAACGCCTGGCCGAGTTTTTCTTCGCGCGGGAAAAAGCGAATTGCCTGGTCGACAGTGAGCTCGAGAACATCGGCGATGCTCTTTCCATTCACTTTCACTTCGAGCACTTCGGGCTTGAACCGCTTTCCGCCGCATGCATCGCATGGCACATGGACATCTGCCATGAATACCATCTCGACTTCGAGCGATCCCGCGCCTTCACAGTTCTCGCAACGCCCGCCTTCCATGTTGAAGCTGAAAGTGCTTGGTGTGTATTTACGCTGTCGCGCAACCGGGGCATCGGCAAAGATCTGACGGATCTGGTCGAACGCCTTGATGTACGTCACGGGATTCGAGCGCGGTGACTTACCAATCGGGCTTTGATCGATCATCACAACTTCATCGATTGCGTCCGATCCTGTAAGGGCATCGTACGCACCGACAGCTTCACCGAGATGCCGCTTAGCCGAGTTCTCTCCTTCGAGCTGAGTCTCCAGCGCGCGATACAGAACATCGTGCACGAGAGTGCTCTTGCCTGATCCTGAAACGCCAGTGACGACAGTCATTGCACCGAGAGGGATTCGAATATCGACTCCCTGGAGATTGTGCTCGCGCGCGCCCGTGAGGGTAATCCAGCGAGGCCCGAGTCTTCTGCGCTCGAGAGGAATTGGAATCTCGCGCTCGCCAGTCAGGTACTGGCCGGTGAGTGGACTTTCGCGCACGCGTGACATCGGGCCGGCAAAAACAATCTGCCCCCCATGCTCACCGCTTCCCGGGCCGAGCTCCACCATGTAATCAGCTACTTCGATAGCGGCGGGATC